>NZ_JBDPLV010000047.1:0-92841 GCF_039871605.1 Acrocarpospora sp. B8E8
GCGCGAACTCCTCCATCGAGGGCGCGCTCGAAGACGCGGATTCCTCGATCACGAACAGCGATCATGCCGGACTCCGGCGAGACGATCAAACCGGCGACACCAAGATCAGGAGGTGTGAATGGTTACCATGCAACGAGTGGTGTTTCTAGTCCGACTCTGCGAGTTCGGTGGCTTGGTCGGATTGTGGGGGGTGGAGGACGTCGAGGACTTGTTGGCCGTACTTGGCTAGTTTGTTTTCGCCTATGCCGCTTATTTGGCCTAGTTCGGTGAGGGTGGTGGGGGTGCGGGTGGCTATTTCGCGGAGGGTGGCGTCGTGGAAGATGATGTAGGCGGGGAGGCCTTGTTCTTTTGCGGTGGCGCCGCGCCAGGTGCGGAGGTTTTCGAAGATTGCCTGGGCGGATTCGGAGAGGTCGGAGGCTTGGAGGCGGGTGGTGGGGGTCTTTGGGTCGGACTTTGAGGAGGAGCGGGAGGGTTTGCGTTCGGGTTCGCGGCGGAGGAGGACCTGGTGGTTGCCGCGGAGGACGTCGGCGCTGGCGTCGGTGAGGATCAGGGTGCCGTAGTCGCCTTCTACGGTGAGGAGGCCTTGGGCCAGGAGTTGGCGGATCACGCCGCGCCATTCGGATTCGCGGAGTTCGGTGCCGATGCCGAAAACGGTGAGGGAGGCGTGGTCGTGCTGGAGGACCTTGTCGGTTTTGCGGCCTAGGAGGATGTCGACTATCTGGCCGGCGCCGAATTTCTGGCGGCGTTCGCGGTGGAGGCGGAGGACGGTGGAGAGGAGTTTCTGGGCGGGGATGGTGCCGTCCCAGGATTCCGGCGGGGTTTTGCAGGTGTCGCAGTTTCCGCAGGGGGAGCTTTTCTGGCCGAAATAGTCGAGGAGCCGGACTCGGCGGCAGTCGATCGTCTCGCAGAGGGCGAGCATGGCGTCGAGGTGGGTGCCCAGGCGGCGGCGGTGGGTGTCGTCGCCTTCGCTGGTTTCGATCATGCGGCGTTGCTGGACGACGTCTTGGAGGCCGTAGGCGAGCCAGGCGGTGGACGGCTGGCCGTCGCGGCCGGCGCGGCCGGTTTCCTGGTAGTAGCCTTCGACGGATTTGGGCAGGTCGAGGTGGGCGACGAAGCGGACGTCGGGTTTGTCGATGCCCATGCCGAAGGCGATCGTGGCCACCATGACGAGGCCGTCTTCGCGCAGGAAGCGGGCTTGGTTGGAGGCGCGGGTCCGGGCGTCCAGGCCCGCGTGGTACGGCAACGCGGGGATGTTGTTCTGGGTCAGGAATTCGGCGATCTTGTCGACGGAGGCCCTGGACAGGCAGTAGACGATGCCCGCGTCGCCCGGGTGCTCGTTGCGCAGGAGGTCGAGGAGCTGGCGTCTGGGTTCGTTCTTTGGGGAGATGCGGTATTCGATGTTCGGGCGGTCGAAGCTCGCGACGAAGTGGCGGGCGTTCTCCAGGTTCAGGCGGGCGGCTATCTCCGCGTGTGTGGCCGGGGTGGCGGTCGCGGTCAGCGCGACTCTGGGCACGGTGGGCCAGCGCTCGTGGAGCGTGGACAGAGCCAGGTAGTCCGGCCGGAAATCGTGCCCCCACTGGGCGACACAGTGCGCTTCGTCGATGGCGAAGAGTGAGATCTTCCCCCGCTCCAGCAGTCGTAGTGTCGCGTCCACACGCAGGCGCTCGGGCGCGAGATACAGCAGGTCGATCTCGCCCGCGACGAAGCACGTCTCGACCGCCTGACGTTCATCGATCCCCTGCGTGGAGTTGAGGAAGCCCGCTCGCACACCAAGCGCCGTCAGGGCGTCGACCTGATCCTGCATCAGCGCGATGAGGGGCGAGATCACCACCCCCACGCCGTCTCTGACCAGCGCCGGAATCTGGTAGCAGAGCGACTTTCCACCACCGGTCGGCATCAGCACGAGCGCGTCCCCACCGGCGACGACATGCTCGATGATCTCCTGTTGTCCCTCCCGGAAGGAGTCGTAGCCGAAGATCTTCCGCAGCACGTGGGTGGCGGCACTCGCCGTGGGATCCGACGCCTCGACGTCTTCCACGGCCACGCCCTCGGGGGAAATCACCCGCCCACCCTACGAGATCGCCAACCCACCCGGATCCAACCTGTGGATAACTGTCCGAGCAGCTTCCCATCACCCCACGGGGTTCACATATCGATCTCACCAAACCCCTGGGAGGCGGGATCGCGCCAGCGCAAATTCCTCCTCATGCGGTGAGCTGCTGGCACCACCGTTGAGTACGCGGCAAAGCGATCCCGGAATGCCGAACACATCCACTGATTCCAACGTCGCATCCCTGGTGGACAGGCTGCGGGCATTCCCGCGTCCGCAGCGAGACGCCGTCATGGGATACCAGCCGCCTGCAGATCCTGCTCCTCACCTCACCGGCCGCACCTGCGCCGTCCGCACAACCGCCTCCATGGTGTGGGCCAGAAGTGGGAGTCGGGCCGCATGGGCAGAACCCGCCTAACGGAGGAAGGCCGCGGATACTCCGGCGTCCACGGGGATGTGCAGGCCGGTGGTGTGAGTCAGCTGGGTGAGGAGGAAGACGGCTTGGGCTATGTGGTCGGGGAGGACTTCCTTCTTCAGAAGGGTTCGCTGGGCGTAGTACTCGCCCAGGCGGTCTTCGGGGATGCCGTAGACGGCGGCGCGGTTGGCGCCCCAGCCGGAGGCGAAGATGCCGGAGCCGCGGACTACGCCGTCGGGGTTGACGCCGTTGACGCGGATGGCGTGTTCTCCCAGTTCGGCGGCGAGGAGGCGGACCTGGTGGGCCTGGTCGGCTTTGGCGGCGCCGTACGCGAGGTTGTTGGGGCCGGCGAAGACGGCGTTCTTGGAGGAGATGTAGATGATGTCGCCGCCCATGGCTTGGGCGATCATGACGTGGGCGGTTTCGCGGGAGACGAGGAAGGAGCCGCGGGGCATCACCTGGTGCTGGAGGTCCCAGTCGGCGGCGGTGGTGTCGAGGAGGGAGCGGGACAGGGAGAGGCCGGCGTTGTTGACGACCAGGTCGATGCCGCCGAAGGTGAGGACGGCGGTGCGGACGGCGCCGGTGATCTCCTCCTCGGAGGTGACGTCTACCTGGACGGCTATCGCGGATTCGCCGAGTTCCGCCGCTACTTTCTCGGCGGCGGTGAGGTCGCGGTCGGCGATGACGACGCAGGCGCCCTCGGCGGAGAGGCGGCGAGCGGTGGCGGCGCCGATGCCGGAGCCGCCGCCGGTGACGAAGGCGACTCTGGTGGCGAGGGGGCGGGGTGGGGACATACGGCGGAGTTTGGCCTCTTCGAGGTCCCAGTATTCGATGCGGAATTTCTCGGATTCGTCGATGGGGGCGTACGAGGAGACGGATTCGGCGCCGCGCATGACGTTGATGGCGTTGACGTAGAACTCGCCGGCGACGCGGGCGGTCTGTTTGTCGCGGCCGAAGGAGAACATGCCGACGCCGGGGATCAGGACGATGGCGGGGTCGGCGCCGCGCATCGGCGGGGAGGCCGGGGTGGCGTGGCGGTGGTAGTAGGCGGCGTAGTCGTCCCGGTAGGCGGCGTGCAGCTCGCGGAGGCGGGCGATCGCCTCGTCGAGGGGGGCGTCGGGGGGCAGGTCCAGGACCAGGGGGGCGACCTTGGTGCGGAGGAAGTGGTCGGGGCATGAGGTGCCGAGGGCGGCCAGGCGGGGGTGTTCTGCTCGGGACAGGAAGTCGAGGACCTCAGAATTGTCGGTGAGGTGGCCTACCATCGGGGCGTCGGTGCTGGCCAGTCCTCTGACCAGCGGAAACAATGCGGCCGCGCGTTCGCGTCTGGTCGCTTCGGGGAGGGGGGCGAAGAGCGTGGGACCGAAGGGTTCTGGGCGGCCGTGCTGGGTCAGGTATGCGCTCGCGGTCTGGATGATCTCCAGAGAGTTGTGCTGGCACTGGGCGGAGGTGTCGCCCCAGGCGGTGATGCCGTGGCCGCCGAGAATGACGCCGATGGCGTCCGGGTTGTCGCGGCGGATGGCGGCGATGTCCAGGCCGAGCTGGAACCCCGGGCGCCGCCACGGCACCCAGGCCACCCGGTCGCCGAAGATCGTCCGAGTCAGGGCCGGACCGTCGGCGGCGGTGGCGATGGCTATTCCCGCGTCGGGATGCAGGTGGTCGACGTGAGGCGCGTCCACCAGTCCGTGCATCGCCGTGTCTATGGACGGTGCCGCACCACCGAGACCGTGCCGGCAGAAGTCGAAGGCGGCGACCATCTCGTCCTCACGCTCGACCCCAGGAAACACATCGACCAGCGCCCGCAATCGATCGAGCCGCAACACGGCCAGCCCGGATTCCGTTAGCGTGCCAAGATCGCCACCTGATCCTTTGACCCACATCAAGTCGACCTCACCACCGGTGACTGGATCGGTCGCCGTTCCCTTGGCGGACGCGTTCCCACCCGCGTAGTTGGTATTGCGGGGATCCGCCCCAAGTTCATGGGCTCGGCTCAGCAGTTCCTCAACGGCGGGGTTCATCCCGTCTCCTTACTTGATCATTAAATAGAGAATCGAGCGACATCTCCCCGGACAGCGGGGAACGAACGTCCGCTTGTCCCGGTAGGTCCCGCCGGGAGAGGACGAAATCGGTCGAGACTTCCAACCCGAACGGGGGCGGCGGGTCACAGTGGTGCCGGATCCCGGTCGGATGAGTGGCGCCGACCCCACTCATCCGACCGGGAAGCCCAGGCACTCCAGCTTGCCAGGGCGCCGCACTCATCCGATCGAGAAGGTCACGCACCCCAGCCTGCCTGAGCGCCGCCTACCCGTTCGGTGACGATTTTCTCGGGGTAGCCGGAGGCGGCGTAGGCGGCCATGGGGTCAGGGGCGAGGGACATTTCCTGGCGGAGGTCGGCCAGGAGGGGGCGGACGTCGGTGTTGTAGGCGTCCATCAGGACGGCGTTGGCGGCTAGGACGTCGCCGGAGGTTTGGGCGGCGGCGAGAGCGGTCCGGTCGATGAGGAGGGCTTTGGCGGTGGCTTCCTGGACGTTCATGACGGAACGGATCTGGCCGGGGATCTTGGGTTCGATGTTGTGGCACTGGTCGAGCATGAAAGCGATGCCGGAGGTGTAGCCGCCGCCGCGGATCACCTCGTACATGATGCGGAACAGCTGGAAGGGGTCGGCGGCGCCGACCATCAGGTCGTCGTCGGCGTAGAAGCGGGAGTTGAAGTCGAAGCCACCGAGCTTCCCCTCGCGGAGCAGGAAGGCGACGATGAACTCGATGTTGGTGCCGGGCGCGTGGTGGCCGGTGTCGACGACGACCTGGGCTTGAGGGCCGAGGCGGAGGCAGTGGGCGTAGGCGGTGCCCCAGTCGGGGACGTCGGTGGCGTAGAAGGCGGGTTCGAAGAATTTGTATTCGAGGAGGAATCGCTGGGACGGGCCGAGGCGGGCGTAGACCTCGGTGAGGGCCTCGGCCAGGCGATCCTGGCGGGCCCGGATGTCGTCCTGGCCCGGGTAGTTGATGCCGTCGGAGAACCACAGTTTGAGCGTGTCGGAGCCGGTGGCGTCCATGATGTCGACGCAGTCGAGCAGGTGCTGGATGGCTTTGCGGCGAACCCGGGCGTCGGGGTTGGTGACGCTGCCGAGCATGTAGTCGTCGTCCTGGAAGACGTTGGAGTTGATCGCGCCGATGCCCACGCCGAGCGCGCGGGCGTGCCGGGCCAGGTCGGCGTAGTCGTCGACGCGGTCCCACGGGATGTGCAGGGCGACCGTGGGCGCGACACCGGTGAACAGGTGCACCTGCGCCGCGTCGGCGAGTTTCTCGTACGGATCGCGCGGCACGCCACGCTGGGCGAACACCTTGAACCGGGTGCCCGAATTCCCGTACGCCCAGGAAGGAGTCTCGATGTGCTGCGCTCTCAACTGGGCCTTTATATCCACAGTCATCCCCGATTCAGTCAAGGTGGAACACCTCGGTCAGTGGTCGCATGTCCTCGTCCGGCCGCCCGTCGAGGGCTTCGAAGTACGGCGCCATCTCGGCCTGCCAGCGGGCGTTGACCGACGTCGCCGCCATCCCCGAGCGGGCCAGCGCGAAGTCGTCGGTCTCCAGGTAGCCGACCAGCAGGCCGTCGTCGCGGAGGAAGAGGGAGTAGTTCCGCCACCCGGTCGCGCGGAGCGCGTCGAGCATGTCGGGCCACACGGCGGCGTGGCGTTCGCGGTATTCGGCCAGCCGCTCAGGCCGCACCTTCAGCAGGAAGCAGACGCGTTCCATGAGGTCCTTTCGCGAGCCTGAGCGTGGGCCATCGGAATCGTCAGAAGTCGAAGTCGTCGATGTTGTCCTTGGTGAACACCGTGGGCTTGCCGAGCAGGATTTCGCCCTTCGCGCCGATGGTGTATTCGCCGAGCTTCCCGGCCTTGAACTTCTCGCCTTCGGCGCCGCTGATCTGGCCGGAGGCGAGCGCGGCGGCGGCGTACGACGCGAGGTAGCCGAGGTCACCGGGGCTCCACAGTTCGAAGCCGTCGATGGTGCCGTCCTTGACGAACTTGCGCAGCTGGTTGGGGGTGCCGAGGCCGGTCAGCTTGACCTTGCCCTTGAACGAGGAGTCGGACAGGTAGCGCGCGGCGGCGGCGATGCCGACGGTGGTCGGGGAGATGATGCCGGCCAGGTCCGGGTAGGCGCGGAGCAGGCCCTGGGTCTCGGTGAAGGACTTCTGGTCCTCGTCGTTGCCGTAGGCGACCTTGACGAGCTCCATGTCCTTGTATTCGGGTTTGCTCAGCTCGTCCTTCATGAACTCGATCCAGGTGTTCTGGTTGGTCGCGTTCGGGGTCGCCGAGAGGATGGCGATCTTGCCCTTGTGGCCGATCTGCTCGGCCAGCAGCTGCACTTCGGTGCGGCCGAGGTCTTCGGCGCTGGCCTGGTTGACGAACAGGTCGCGGCCTTCGGGCGCGGTGTCGGAGTCGTAGCTGACGACCTTGATCCCGGCGTCCTTGGCCTGCTTGAGGGCGGGTACGACGGCGTTGGGGTCGTTGGCGGAGATGACGATGGCGTCTTGTTTCTGCTGGATCAGGGTGTTGATGTAGGAGACCTGGGAGGAGGCGCTGGCCTCGGACGGGCCGACCTCCTTGCCTTCGCCGCCGAACTCCTTGGCCGCTTCGATACCGCCCCCGTTGGCGATCGTGAAGTACGGGTTGTTGACCTGCTTGGGCAGGAAGGCGATCTTCAGTCCGGGTTTGATGGGGGCGTTCGGGTCGGCGGCCGCCGAGGAGGCGGGCGCGGCGGCCGAGGCGGACGCCTGCTGGGCCACATCGTCCCTGGTGGTCCCGCCGCAGGCGGTCGCCAGCAGGGCAAGACCGGCTACGAGCGCCAAGGGGCGCCACACGTTTCGCGTAGTCATGGTGCCGATTTCCCTTCGAGTGGTGGTGAGGTACGCCGCCGCCAGACCGCCCCGAGATTCGGCGCCAGCACGGACGCGACGAGCAGCAGGCCCGTCACGAAATTGAGGACTTCGTTGGCGACGTCGGCGAGGATGAGCGCGTTGCGCACCACGCCGAGCAGCAGCACCGCCATCAGCACGCCGGGGAGGGTGCCGCGCCCTCCGAAGATCGACACCCCGCCGAGCAGGACGGCCGCGATGACGGCCAGCTCCAGGCCGGCGCCGTTGTCGGCCCGGGCGGAGGCGTACCGGAAAGTGAAGATCAGGGAGGCGAGGGCGGCCATCGCGCCGGATGCGACGAACAGCCAGAATCGGATGCGTTTGACCCGGATTCCGGAGAAGAACGCGGCCTCTTCGTTGGAGCCGAGGGCGACGATGGACCGGCCTAGCGAGGTGAAGTGCAGGATCACCACGAACAGGACGGCCAGCACCGCGACCAGCAGCGTCGTAACGGGGATCGGGCCCAGGGTGGATCCGGCCAGGCTGGTGTAGGCGGGCGGGAGATCGGCTACCGCCTGATCGCCGAGGATCACGTAGGCCAGGCCGCGATAGAGGGCGAACGTTCCAATCGTGACGGCCAGCGACGGCAGTCCGAGCCTGGTCACCAGGAATCCGTTGAGCGCGCCGCACAACGCGCCCGCGACCAGACAGATCGGCATGATCGCCTCAATCGGGAGCCCGGCGTTCCACAGCCATCCCAGAACCGCGCACGACAGGCCAAGCGTGGAGGCCACCGACAGATCGATCTCGGCGGCGACGATGACCAACGTCATGGTCAGCGCCATCAACGCGATCTCGGTCACGTCCAGCAGGAGAAAAGACACGTTCGAGCTGTTGGCGAAGCCGTCCACACCGAGCGAGGCCCACATCGTCACCGCGACGAGCAGGATCAGGATGAGACCCTCCCACCGGTGGAACAGGGCCGCCGGGGAAAAGGGGGCCGAGATCCCGCCGCCTCCAGGGCCGGTGACCGTGGCAACAGCGGGGGGCTCGGAATCGGCCGGGGCAGCCGAGTCTGCGGGATCAGCGGGCATCGCCATATATCCGGAAGCGGGAGACGCGGGGTCGGCCGGGGCAGCCGAGTCTGCGGGATCAGCGGGCATCGCCATATGTCCGGGAGCGAGAGGCGCGGAGTCGGCCAGGTCGGCTGGGGCGGTGGAGTCTGTGGGATCAGGTGGCATCGCGATGTCTCCTTCGGCGGAGAGTGGCGGCGACGCGGAGCGCGAGGAGGCGGTCCAGGACGATGGCCGCGATGATCAATGCGCCGTTGATGGCGGTTTGGGCTAGGGCGTCGACGCGGAGTACGGCCAGGGCGCTGCTGATTCCCGTGAGGAGGAGGGCGCCGAGGGCAGCGCCGTACACCGTGCCGCTGCCGCCGAAGATGGCCACGCCGCCGACGACGACCGCGGCGATGACGTCGAGTTCCTTGCCGGTGGCGGCTCCGGCGTCGACGGTGCCGAATCTGGCCGCCCACATGGCTCCGGCGAGTCCGGCCAGGGCCCCGCTCGCGACGAAGGCCGTGATGACGCGCTTTCGCACCGGGATTCCGGCTAGTACGGCCGCCGCCGGGTTGGATCCGATCGCGTACAGCTCGCGGCCGGAGCGCAGGTTGCGCAACATCCAGCCGACGGCCAGGAGCACCACGATCGCGACCAGTGCGAGCAGCGGAAACCCGAGGAGCGACCCGGAGCCTAGCGAGAGGAACGATTCGGGCATGTCGGCGGCGTTGACCTGGAGGCCGCCCGCCCAGGCGTAGTCGATGCCGCGGAAGGCGTACAAGGTGCCGAGGGTGGCAACGAGGGCCGGGACCTTGGCCGCGCCGACGAGCAGGCCGTTGATCGCGCCGCAGGCGGCGCCGAGCAGGACGCACCCGGCGACGACCACCACGATCGGCAGGCCAGGATGCTCGGCCAGCATCAGAGCGCCTCCGAACGCGGACAACCCGACCACCGAACTGACCGACAAATCCACGTTTCTGGTGATCACTACGAGTGTCTGGCCAACCGCCAGCATCGCGATGATGGAGGAGTTGAGCAGGATGTCGCGGAGGCTGTCCAGTCCCAGGAACTCCGGGTTGACCGCCCCGGTCACGCCGAACAGCACCGCGAGAGCGATCACGATGCCCAGTTCCCGAACGCGGGCCACCCGATCGACCAGCCCACGCCCGCCATTCCGGAGCACGGTCCCGGACCGTTTCGCGGTGATGGTCACGCTCCTCTCCCTCCAAAACCGCATGACCCACGACTCGGCACCCCGTATGCCCGCGTCCCAGACACCCGCATCTCAAACGGCCCCACCCAGAACGCCCGCGCCCTAGACGCCGACACCTCGGAGGGCCCCACCCAAGACACCCACATCTCAAACGGCCTCGCCCTAAACACCCGCGCTCCAGACGCCAGCACCTCAGGTGGCCGCACCCAAGACGTCCGCATATCCGGGCGACTCACGGTCGAGCCCTCGACCGGCGAGCCTCGATAGCCCTCCACCGCCGTAGGCGACATATCCGTCATGACGGAGCCCTTCCTGTTGCGGCAGCCATGACTGTTTCCTCGGTCGCGGATTCGCGTGGGATCTCCGCCACCAGGCGGCCCTCGTGCATGACCAGCACGCGGTCGGCCATGCCGAGCACCTCCGGGAGCTCGGAGGAGATCATCAGCACCGCGATCCCGCCCACGGCCAGCTCGGACAGCAACCGGTGCACCTCCGCCTTCGTGCCCACGTCGATCCCCCGCGTCGGCTCGTCCACGATCAGCACGGACGGCTTCCTGGCCAGCCACTTCGCCAGCACGACCTTCTGCTGGTTGCCCCCGGACAGCACGTCCACCGCGTCGGCGAGGCTCCGATGCCTGAGCTGGAGCCGCTGCGCCCAGTCGGCGGCGCGCAGCCGTTCCGCGGCCCGGGAGATCATCGGGCCGTGCCGTACCTCGGCGAGACCCGGCAGGGCGATGTTGCGCTCGATCGACAGGTCCATGACCAGGCCCTGCTGGCGGCGATCTTCGGGGACCAGGGCCAGGCCGAGGGCCATCGAGGCGGTCGGGCTGCCGGGGCGCAGGCGGCGGCCGGCGATCTCGACGGAACCGGCGTCCCAGCGGTCTATGCCGAAGACCGCGCGGGCGACCTCGCTGCGGCCCGCGCCGACCAGGCCGGCCAGGGCGACGATCTCGCCGCGCCTGACCTCGAAGGAGATGTCGGTGAAGACGCCCTCGCGGGTCAGCCGCCGCACCTGGAGCGCCACCTCGCCGGGGACGGCGTTCTGCTTGGGGAACAGCGCGTCGAGGTCCCGGCCGACCATGCGCCGGACCAGGTCGTCGGGGGTGATGTCGGCGATGAGGTCACCCGCGACGTACCCGCCGTCCCTGAGCGTGGTCACCCGCTGGCAGAGGTCGAAGATCTCGTCGAGCCGGTGCGAGATGAACAGGACCGCGCAGCCCTGGTCGCGGAGCGAGCGCGCCACGCCGAAGAGCCGGGTGACCTCGGTGCCGGACAGCGCGGCGGTCGGCTCGTCCATGATCAGCACGCGGGCGTCCCGGGAGAGCGCCTTGGCGATCTCGACCAGCTGCTGGTCGGCGATGGACAGGCCGCGGGCAGGCTGTTCGGGGTCGAGCGGCACGCCGAGCCGGGTGAACAGGGCCCCGGCCTGGGCGCGCATGGCCCGCCGGTCGATCCTGCCAAGCCGGCCGCGCGGTTGGCGGCCCATGAAGATGTTCTCGGCCACCGAAAGGTCGGGGAAGAGCGTCGGCTCCTGGTAGATCACCGCCACCCCGGCGGCCTGCGCGTCGGCGGGGCCGTGGAACTCGACCGGCTCGCCGTCCAGCAGGATCTGGCCCGCGTCCGGCCGGTGCACCCCGGAGAGGATCTTCACCAGGGTGGACTTGCCCGCGCCGTTCTCGCCCGCGAGCGCGTGCGCCTCTCCGGCGGGCAGTGCCAGGGAGACCTCACGCAGCGCGCGTACCGCGCCGAAGGACTTGCTCACCCCTCGGAGCGCCAGCACGGGCGGCGGCGTGTCGGCCATGAGCCCCTCCCGACTTAGAAAAACGTTTCAAAGTTGTGGAGGAGAGTAGGTCAGTGTTTCGGGACCGTCAATAGCCGGTTAAGGTGCGATTTCTCGTGACAGGCCCAGCCGACCAGGGGTTGTTCTTGCCTGCGGGACCGTTGTTACGTTTTAATCAAGCCTTATGCATAGCCCCGTGGGCATCAGGGACGTCGCCGAGCACGCAGGCGTGTCGCCGGGCACGGTCTCGAACGTGCTCAACCGGCCGGAGAAGGTGTCGGCGGCGACCCGGGCGAAGGTCGAAGCGGCGGTGCGGGAACTCGGATTCGTCCGGCACGGCTCCGCGGCGACTCTGCGGGCCGGACACAGCAAGACCATCGGCCTGTCCGTGATCGACATCGGCAACCCGTTCTTCACCGACGTCACGGCGGGGGTCGAGGAGGTGGCCAGCGATCTCGGCTACGCGGTGATTCTCAGCAATTCGGCGGGATCGCGGACCAAGGAGGAGCGCAACCTGCTCGTGCTGGCCGAGCAGCGGGTGCGCGGCGTGCTGATCACCCCGTCGGACGAGGATCCGGCCCGGCTGGACCGGCTGCGCGAGCGCGGCATCATGGTCGTCCTGGTCGACCATCCCGCGCATCGCCCCGACCAGTGCTCGGTCGCGGTCAACGACATCGCCGGCGGCACGACCGCCGTCACCCACCTGCGCGCCGGCGGCGCGACCTCGATCGCGTACGTCACCGGCCCGCTCACCATCCGCCAGTGCATCGACCGCCGGGCCGGGGCCGAGCGCGCCCTGGGCGGAGCGGAGCTGCGGGTGATCGAGATGGCCGCGATGACGCCCCGCGCGGGTCAGCAGGCGGCGGCCAAGATGATCGCGGAGGGGGACCTGCCGGACGCGATCTTCTGTGCGAACGATTTACTGGCGCTCGGCATGTTGCGCGGGCTGACGCACGCGGGGATCCGGGTGCCGGACGACGTGGCGCTGATCGGGTACGACGACATCGATTTCGCGGCGGCGTCGGCCGTGTCGCTGACCTCGATCCGGCAGCCGACGCATCAGCTGGGGCGGGTGGCGACCGAACTACTGCTGGACGAATGCGATCATCCGGACACGCATGCCCATCAGCAGATCATGTTCCAGCCGGAGCTGGTGATCCGGGAGTCCACCCGGTGAGCAGGTTCGCGGCGGTCGACCTGGGCGCCTCCAGCGGGCGGGTGATGACCGGCGATCTTGACAACGGCCTGAGCCTGACCGAGATCCATAGATTCGCGAACGGCCCGGTGCGGGTACACGGCACGCTGCACTGGGACATCCTCGGCCTTTACCGCGAAATCTTGTACGGCCTGCGCGCCGCCGGGCCAACGGCTTCGATCGGAATCGACTCCTGGGCCATCGACTACGGACTGATCGACGCCAAAGGAGCCTTGATCGGGAACCCCGTGCACTATCGGGACGCCCGGACCAACGGCGTGCGAGAGCGGGTACGTGCCGAGATCACATCTGCGGATATGTACGACATATCCGGATTGCAGTTCCTGCCGTTCAACACGGTCTACCAGCTGCTGGCGGATCAGTTGGAGGACGCGGAGACGATGCTCCTCATCCCGGATCTGCTGAGCTATTGGCTGACAGGTGAGATCGGCGCCGAACTCACCAACGCGTCCACAACCGGACTACTGGACGTCAGAACCCAGAACTGGGCATATCCACTGATAGACCGACTCGGACTGCCGTCGAAACTCTTTCCACCCCTGCGGCTACCCGGCAACCCAGCAGAGTTCGGCCGGGATGTGCTGGAGCAGACCGGAATCGGCAAGGTGCGGACCGATGCGGCCAAGCAGACCAGCTGGACCGAAAGGTTGGGGGCTGAAGCGGAACAGCTGACCAATTGGACCGGCAGACCGAGGGCCGAGCACACCAGCAGGGCCGAAATGCGAGGGGCCGAAGTGGGTCAGCCGACCGGTTGGACAGGCAGGCTGACGGCCGAGCAGACTGGCTGGACCGGCAGGCTGAGGGCAGAGGTGGCCGAGGAGATCGGCTGGGTGGGGAAGGTGACGGCGGTGGCCTCGCATGACACCGCGTCGGCTGTGGTCGCTGTGCCTGCGACAGATCCGGATTTTGCATATATTTCGTGCGGCACGTGGTCGCTGGCCGGGGTGGAGTTGCCTGCGCCCGTCCTCACGGACGAAAGCCGGGAGGCCGGATTCACGAACGAAGCCGGGATTGACGGGACTGTTCGGTATCTGCGGAATGTCATGGGATTGTGGCTGCTGCAGGAGTCGGTGCGGACGTGGGGTAACCCAGAGCTCGGTCCCCTGCTCGCCGCAGCCGCCCAAGCCCGACCGTTCGCCGCGATCGTCAACCCTGATATGCCGATATTTCTCCCGCCGGGCGATATGCCTGCCCGGATCGCCGCGGAATGCCGCCGTACCGGCCAGGAAGCGCCCGAGGATCTGCCGGGCTTCGTGAGATGCGTCCTGGAAAGCCTGGCCCTCGGACACCGAATGGCCATACGTCAGGCGATCGCGCTGTCCGGGCACCGGGTGAACGTGATTCACCTGGTCGGCGGCGGAAGCCGGAACACGTTGTTGTGCCAGCTGACCGCGAACGCATGCGGCCTGCCCGTAGTGGCGGGTCCCACCGAGGCCACCGCACTGGGCAACATCCTCGTGCAAGCACGAGCAGCGGGCGAGATCGGCGGACTGCCCGAGATGCGCGCATTGGTCGCAGCAACCCAGGACCTGAAGTACTACCAGCCGCAAGGCGGCGACTGGGCCGAGGCCGAAGCCCGGATTCAGGGGTAATCCGGCGGCTCGCGATTGGCCTCCTGGGGCAGAGGCCGAGATTCAGAGATACGTCCAGCTGCTCCGCTTCGTCCCCCTCTGGCCGCGGCCAAAGCCTGGATTCAGAGATAGATCCGCTGCTCCCGCTTGGCCTCCTCGTATCGGACTCTGGCCTCGCGAGCCTCTGGATTCTCGGCGACCTCGGCGACCGGCACATCCCACCAAGCGCTCGCTCCAACGCCGGACCCGGGCTCCGGCCGGACGTACACAACGGTGGTCCGCGTCGCCTCCCGCGCCTTGACCAGCGCGGAGACGAGCTCGGCGCGATCTCCGGCGCGCAACACGTCCGCCCCCAGACTGGCGGCGTTGGCGGCGAGATCCACCGGAAGCAACTCCCCGTCCAGCCCCCCAGAAGCCCCACGAGCCCGATACGCGGTGCCAAGCCGCTGAGCCCCTACCGCCTCCGAAAGCCCCCCAATCGAGGCGAACCCATGGTTGTCGACGAGCACCACGATGAGCTTGACGCCTTCCTGCACGGCGGTGGCGATCTCCTGCGCCATCATCAGGTACGACCCATCCCCCACCAGCACGAACACCTCGCGCTCCGGCGCGGCGAGCTTCACGCCGAGACCGCCCGCGATCTCGTAGCCCATGCACGAGTAGCCGTACTCGACGTGATAGGAGTGCGGCCCGGCCGCCCGCCAGGCCCGATGCAGGTCGCCGGGCATGGACCCGGCCGCGTTGACGACGACGCCGTCCTCCCCCACCGCGTCGTTGACCGCGTCCAGCACGACGGCCTGCGTGAACCCTTCCAGCACGGCGCGCTCCTGCCGCTCGAACGTCCACGCGGCACGCCAGCCATCCGGCCCGAGCACCCGCAACGCCTCACGCGCGTCCGCCACCAGCATGGTGCCCGCGTGTTTGGCGGCGTCGAAGGCGGCCACGTTCACGTTCAGGAACCTAGCCTGGCCGAAGAGCGTACGGGAGGCGGTGGTGAAGTCGCTGTAGCGGGTGCCGATGCCGATGACCAGGTCGGCTTCGCGGGCGAGCGTGTTGGCGGCGGCGGTTCCGGTGTGTCCGATCGCGCCGACGTTGCACGGATGGTCGTGGCGCAGGGACCCTTTGCCCGCCTGGGTTTCGGCGACCGGAACGCCGTACTCCTCGGCGAATTCGGCGAGTTCGGCGCACGCGCCGCTGTAGATGACCCCGCCACCGGCGACGATGAGCGGCCGGCGCGAGCTCCTGAGCAGGGTGCGGGCCCGTTCCAGCGCGGCCGGTTCCGGCACCGGCCGGGCGACATGCCAGACGCGCCGGGCGAACAGCTCCTCCGGCCAGTCCCACGCCTCGGCTTGCACGTCCTGCGGCAGCGCCAGCGTGACCGCGCCGGTCTCGGCCGGATCGGTGAGCACCCGCATCGCCGCCAGCAGCGCGGACGGCAGCTGCTCCGGCCGGTTGATGCGATCGAAGAACCGGGACACCGGCCGCAGCGCGTCGTTGACGCTCACGTCAAAGGACCGTGGATCCTCCAGCTCCTGCAGGACCGGATTGGCGACCCTGGTCGCGAAGACGTCGCCGGGCAGCAGCAGCACGGGAATCCGATTGATCGTCGCCAGCGCCGCGCCCGTGACCAGGTTGGTCGCCCCAGGCCCGATCGACGTCGTGCACGCGAACGTGGACAGCCGATCCAGCGTCCGCGCGTACCCGACCGCCGTATGCACCATGGCCTGCTCGTTCCTGGCCAGATAGTACGGCAGCGCGTCGCCGGTCCCCGCCCCCCGCTCGGCCAGCGCCTGCCCGATCCCCGCCACATTCCCATGCCCGAAAATTCCGAACACGCCCGCGATCAGCCGGCGTTCGACACCATCGCGCTCGGACCACTGGTTCGCCAGGAATCGCAGAAGCGCCTGCGCCACGGTGAGTCTCATCGAGCCGCCTTCGTCATCGGTACCCGCGGGTCGACCGCCTGATCGGCCCACGACGCCCGGATCCACGCATGCCGCGGATCATCACAGAACGCCATGGACCTCTCGTCGGCGGGACCGGCAAGCACATTCAGGTAATACAGGTCATACCCGGGCGCGGCCATCGACGGCCCGTGATACCCATGCGGGACAAGCACCACATCCCCGGACGAAACCTCGGCCAGCACCTCGTGGGTGCCGTACACCCGCTGATACCCGGGCCCGCCCTCGAAGTAGTAGATCTCCTCCAGAACCGCCTCGCACTCGGACAGCTCATCGTGCTTGTGCGGCGGGTACGACGACCAGTTGCCCTCCGGCGTCAGCACCTCCACGGCCACCAGCCGATCACAGTCGAACGCGCCGGGCGCGCAGAAATTGTTCACCTGCCGGCTGGCCTGACCCGCTCCGCGCACTTCGACGGGAACGTCCGCGGCGGGGCCGTACCGGACGGGGAGACGCCGGGTCGCGCGCGCGGACGGCAACGCGACCCGCCCCTGCCCGGTGATCGTGACACTGGTCTCGATCGGCAGGTACACGAAGTCGCTCACTGCGGCGAACACCGACTCGCGACCGTGCAGCGCGATGTTCACCCCGTCCGCGACCACGTCGAACGACCCCGAAAGGGGAAGGACCAGCATCTCCTGGTCGCCGGTCTCGAACTCCACGGGACCGTCGGCGATCCGCAGGCCGCAGTAGGTCCAACCGGCGGATTCCGGTGTGATCTCCACCGCCCAGGGGCCCGCGCCGGCCGTACCGAACGGAATATAGGTCACGTCTCCTCCAGCAGGCCCACGGCCGTGTCGACGGCGGCGGTCACGTCGTCATCGGGCGGGTAGAGCAGGGCGCGTCCGACGACGAGCCCGCGTACCTGCGGCAATCGCAACGCCTTGCTCCAGGACGCGTACACCTCGTCGGGCGCGTGCACGGGATCCCCGCCGAGCAGCAGCGTCGGCAGGGTGGTGGCCGTCATGATCTGCTCCATATGCGGCACCACCGGCACTTTCAGCCAGGTTCGCGCAGAGGTGGCCCCGAGTGCCTGGCCCACGGAGATCGCCCGGATCATCCCTTCTGGCGATAGATCGTGCTTCACCACGCCGTCCACCAGCTGGGACCAGAACGGCTCGACCATCGCCATCAGTCCGCGTTCCGCCAGTTCGGTGACCGCCTGCGCGCAATTGGCCAGCGTGTCGGCGGTCGCCCGATCCTCGACCCCGATCCGGCAGAGCATCTTCCCGCCGTCGAAACCCATCTCCGCGATCGCTCGAGCCGTATATGCCGTGAACCGGTCATCGAATTCGAACGCGGTGCCCTGCAGCCCGCCCCGGTTCATCGACCCAATGACGATCTTGTCGTTCAGCAGCCCGAGCAGCAGCAGGTCCTCCAGCACATCGGGCGTGCCGAGCACTCCGTCCACGCCGGGCCGGGACAGCGCGGTCGCCAGCCGATCGAGCAGTTCCACCCGATTCGCCATCGCGGTCGGACGTGCTCCGACCCCGATCATCCCCCGCGCCGGATGGTCGGCCGCGATGATCAGCAGCTGCCTCCCGGTGGCTCGCAACGGACGCCGCCGCCGGGCGGACGCCGTCTCCGCCACCCGCTGGGGCTGCCAGGCGCGCAGTTCCAGCAGGTCGCGGTAGTCCTGGTCACGCATGTGAGGCCTCTCCGAGGGCGTGCTCGATTTCCGCGACGGTCGGCATGGCGGGAGCGCACGCGAGCCGGCCGGCCACGATGGATCCGGCCGCGTTCGCGTACCGGAGGGTTCTGGCCAGCGGCCAGCCCGAGAGAAGCCCATGGCAGAGCGCGCCGCCGAACGCGTCGCCCGCGCCCAGCCCGTTGACGACCTCGACCGGCACCGGCGGCACCTCGACCACCTCGTCCGCGGTCATCCCCAGCACCCCACCGCCGCCCTGCTTGACCACCGCGAGCGTCACCCCCGCCGCCAGCAGCGCCACCCCCGCCTGGTACGGCTCCCGCGTGCCGGTCGCCACCTCGACCTCGTCGAGATTGCCGACGGCGACGGTCACGTGCCGGAGCGCGTCCTGCACCCGTTCTCGGGCGTCTTTGAGGCCGCTCCAGAACATCGGGCGGTAGTCCAGATCGAGGACGGTGTGGGTCCGGCGGCCTCGGGCGCCCCAGGCGGCAAAGTGCGCGTCGAGGGATGGCTGTTGGGACAACCCGGTCATGGTCGTCCAGAACAGGTCAGCCGAGGCGATCTCCGCGAGGTCCAGTTCGTGTGGGTGGATCTCTAGGTCGGGGGCTTTGGGGAATCGGTAGAAGTAGAGCGGGAAATGGTCGGGTGGGTGGATCTCGCAGAAGGTCACCGGGGTCGGCAGGTGGGCGACCGGGGTGACGTGCCGGTCGTCCACGCCGTATTCGCGGAGTGCGTCGTGGATGAACTCTCCGAACGGGTCCGCGCCGGTCCTAGTGATCACCGCACTCGATCGCCCCAGCCGCGCGGCGGCCACGGCCACGTTGGTGGGACTTCCGCCCAGGTATTTCCCGAATGTCTCGACGTGGCGCAGGGAAACGCCCACTTGGAGCGGGTAGACGTCCACCCCGACTCGGCCCATGGTCAGCACTTCGGTCACGGCCTGCTCCGCGGGGAATTCGGGCTGGCACAGATGGTTGACCCTGCACCGCGAACCGGGAAGATTTCCGATTTATCGGTCATGGCAGGTTCCATGTGTCGAGCGACGCGGACGATGACAACCTCGGCGCCCAAGGCTGGAGGCGCGACCACACCAACGCGGCCGATGGCGGATTGTCGGTCATGGCAGGGCTCGCAGGCAGTGGAAGATTGCGCGGACGATGACAGCTTGGCGCCCAAAGCTGGAGCGCGTCCGTGGCAACCCGGGTGATGGCGGATATGTCGGTCATGACAGGGCTTGGAGGTAGTCGAGGCTGGTGCGGACGTCGGTGATTGGGCCTTCGCCTGGGGGTGGGGTGGTGGTGAGGATGACGTCCTGTTCCATGACGTACCAGCCGTCGTAGGAGGATTTGGTGAGGCTGGCGATGATGCCGGCGATGTCCACGTCACCCTCGCCTAGTGGGCGATATATCCCGATTTTTACGGCTTCGGTGTAGCTGAGGGCGCCTGTTTGGACCTGGGCGGCGAGGGTGGCGTTCACGTCTTTGAGGTGGGCGTGGGCGATTCGGTGGGGTTCGCGGAGGGCCAGGTCTAGGGGGTCGGTGCCGCCGATGAGGAGGTGGCCGGTGTCGAGGCAGAGTTTGACGCCGCAGCCGTCGAGGATGCGGCGGACTTCGGCGGCGTTTTCCACCATTGTCCCGACGTGCGGGTGCAGGGTGACCTGGCGCGGGAGTTCGGCGGTGATCCGGTCCAGGTTGCCGAGCAAGGTGCGCCAGCCATCGGCGTCAAGGGTGGGTCTGGTGTCGTACCCGTCCGCGCCAGTGACGGCGGCGAGGACCACGACCGTCTCCTCCGCGAAGCTCTCAGTGAGATCCTTCAGCCCCGGGAGAGGGTCATGCCCGGGTTGATGCAAAACCACAGGGACGAACCCCCCAATAGCCCTCATATCGTGATTTTTCAGGATATCGGGTGACAGGAAGCCGTCGGGGCCGAGTTCGGTGGCGGTGAGACCAAGGGCGCGCATCTCGGTGAGGACCCGATCAGCGTCCAGTTGGTGGCCCCATCCGGGGACCTCGCAAACACCCCAGGAAATCGGCGCGGCCGCAATCTTCACATGACCACCTCAAACATGCACACGAAAATCGGCGCGACCACGATCTTCATACGACCACCTCGAACATCCCCCCGGAGATCACCGCGACCACGTTCCTCATACGGATTCCTGGAACGAGCCCTGGAGATCGGCACAGCCGCAATCTTCATACGACCACCCCGAACCGCACGCCGAAGATCACCGCGACCACGATCCACATACGGATTCCTGGAACGAGCCCCGGAGATCCGCGCAGCCGCAATCCTCATACGACCACCCCGAACCGCACGCCGAAGATCACCGCGACCACGATCCTCGTGCACCACCTCGAACGAGCCCCGGAGATTGGCACAGCAGCAATCCTCATACGACCACCTCGGACATGCCTAGAGAGGGCGCGGCGATGGTCGTCATGCGATCACCTCGGGCAGGCGGACCGGGCGGTCCTGGTTTCTGGAGAGATCGGCTGCTTCGGCGATGTACAGCGCGGCCAGCGCGTCATCCACCGAGCAGGGGCTTTCCCCCGTTTCCTGCACCGCCCTCAGGAAGGCGATCAGCTCCGCCCGGTACGCGGCCTCGAACCTGCTCTGGAATCCCGGCCACGGATCCCCCGGCGGTTGCAGCCCTTCGGCGCTGGTCAGCGGCACTCGGGGGTCAAGGCCGACGGCTCGGGTCGCGATCGTTCCGGCGAGTTCCATCCGGACGTCGTACCCGCCGCCGTTGTACCGGGAACCCTGCAAGGTGGCGAGCGTGCCGTCGTCCAGCGTGAGCACGGCCGCACTGTTGTCAACGTCGCCGAACTCGGCGAAGAAGGACTCGCCCCGATTCGACCCGGTCGCGTAGACGGTCTCGACCTCACGCCCGGTGACCCAGCGCAGAGCGTCGAAGTCATGGATATGACAATCCCGAAATATCCCGCCAGACTTCGCGATGTACGCCGCCGGAGGCGGAGCCGGATCCCCGGTGATCATGTGAACCCGATCCAGCCGCCCCAATTCCCCCTTGAGCAACGCCTCCCGCGCCGCCTGATATCCGGCGTCGAAGCGCCGCTGAAACCCGATATGCACCAGCACACCACTGCGCTGCACGGCCTCCAGGACCTTCAACGTCTCCGGCACGTCCGGCGCGGCCGGTTTCTCGCAGAACGCCGGAACCCCCCGGGCGCACGCCTCGATCAGCAACTCCGCGTGCGACCCGGTAGGCGTCGCGATCACCACCGCGTCGGCGTCGAACGGATCTCCCGTCCTCGCGTTCAACGCGATGGCAATACGGTCGGCCAGCTCCCCGTTCTCATCGTGGACGACCAGGTCTTCGACGAGCCCGGCCAGCGTTCCCGCATGGAACGCACCGATCCTGCCAAGACCCAGCAATCCCACACGCATGACGAAACTCCTTGTCCGGGGCTTCCAGTTCTAGTTCAATTTCCGGAAAGGAGTCAATAGTTTGTCCTGACATATGGACGTACCAGCCGGTCGGCGCTTCTCCGGACGGGTCCTGGCATATGGACGTACCATCTGGTCGGGCCCTTCTCCCGACGGGTCCTGGCATAAAGACGTACTCTCCGGTCAGCTCTTCTCCCGACGGGTCCTGGCATATGGACGTGCCCGCCGGTCGAATCTTCTCCCCGCGCGGTTCTCCGGCGATCGGCCTGGATCGTGTTCCTCGGTCAGATTCCGCGCAGGAGGTCGTCGAGATCGGCGCGCAGGCGATCGGCGTCGGTGAACAGGAGCGCGTGCATTCCCACCGTCTCGGCGGCGGTCACGTTGGGCGGGCGGTCGTCGATGAAGACACACTCCGCGGGCCGGGCGTCGAGGGCGGACAGGACGGCCGTGTAGATCTCCGGGCTGGGCTTGGAGATGGCCATCCTGCTGCTGAAGAAGCGGTGCTCCAGGTCGGCCATCCAGGTGACGTCGTCGAGGGCGTCGGCCAGTTCGTGCGGCGCGTTGGACAGCAGGGCGACGCCCAGTCCCTGGCTCTTCAGATCGGCGATCAGCTCGACGGTCGATATGTCCGGGTTCAGCCAGCTGGTGATGTCGAGCCGGATCAGCTCACCGGTCACCTCGGCGGTGAAGTCGGCTTCGAGGGTCTTCTCCACGGCCGACCAGAAGTCCCCCGCGGTCATCAACCCTCGGTCGTAGGGGTCACGATGTTCCCAGTAGGCCGCCCAGAAGCGGTCGGACTCGACACCGGCGACGGCGACCATGCCGTCCCGAGCCGACTGCGGCTGATGCCGCCCTACTACTCCGGCGAAGTCAAAGATGATCCAACGCATAACGCGCAATTATGCCCACCATCCCTCGTCCCACGGCGAGCACCAAAAGTTGATCATCGAATCTCGCGGAGAACACCCAAGAGAACGCCACCACTCCTGAGTTCCAGGAAGCCATCTCGGAGGCGGCCGGACAAGCTCTTGACTTCAAGGGCCCGCAGAGCAATAACTCATAGATCCTCAAGCCACTGACCTCAACGTGGTCGAGGCCACCCGGCGGCGTCGTCTCGTCGTCGCGCAGCGCCTCCAGGGCCGCGCGCAGCTCCCGGGTCGCCTCGCCCAGCCGGCGAACCCTTGATGAGCACGCAAGTTAATTCTCTGCGGGCCCTACCGCCGACCGAAGGACGCGACCCGCCCTCTTGGCGCCGGTGCGGCGAGCACCGGCGTGAACGGCGCCGAATAACGGCGAGCGACCCGGCGACCCCCAACGGTCAGGGCCCGGCGATGCCTTCGGGAGGAATCACCTCGACGCGCTTGCCGGAAGGTGGGCGCGCAGGACCGACATACCCAATCCGGTGGGTAGATGGTCTGGAGCGCGGCGGTCGAGCATCTCGTGGACTCGCTAACGGCGAGCGATCCGGCGACCTCCAACAGTCAGGGCCCAGCGATGCCTTCGGGAGGAATCACCTGGACACGCTTGCCGGAAGGTGGGCGCGTAGGGCTGACGTGCCCAATCCGGTGGGTAGATGGTCTGGGGCGCGGCGGTCGGGGTTCTCGTGGACTCGTTTGAGTTCGGCTTCGGTGTAGCGGACGCAGCGTAGGTGCCATTCGAGGATGCCCGACATCCACTCCTTGAGATCGTCGGCCTGCCGGGTGAGGGCGGCTTGGGCCTCGGGTGTCAGGTCGGGGCGGGCGGCCAGCAGGGCGGGGAGTTCGTGGTCGGCCAGGTGCTCGAACTGGCGCATCCGGGCGGTCATCAGATCGGCCACGACGTCGCGGGCGGTGAGTCGGTCCACGTCGAGGAACTTCTCGACGACCAGGACCAGGTTGTGCGCCTCCCCCTCGTATTCGATCTCCTTCTGGTAGGAGAACAGGTCGTTGGTGAAGGCGGCGTAGTCCAGGGCGGCCGTCTCCAGCTCGCGGACGACCCGGTGCTGGTAGATCTCCTGCGGGACCACGTCCATGCTGCCCATTCTGGCGAGGGCGCTGGTCATCTCGGAGCCGAAGGTGCTGCGGCGCATCTCGACGTAGTCGATCGGGTCGGGGATGCGGTTCTGGGCCTGGTTGGCCAGCTCCCACTCCCAGGCCGCGAGCATCTTCTCCACGCCGACACGGAACAGCTGACGGCCCTGGCGAGTCATCGGCCCGGCCGTACGCCGCCAGAGATCCTGGAGGGCACGTTCGAGCGGACTGCCGGGAACCAGAACGGGCTGGTCGTCGTCGAGGGGCATGAACTGGATCAGGCGTTCGGTGCAGAGTCGCGCCCCGAGCAGGTCACGGCTCGCTCCGAACACGGCCGGGTAGAAGTCGTCGCCATACGTCCCCCAGGCCAGCCAGTCGGCGGACAGGTCGACCTGTTCGGAGTTCCCGCCCGCGTTGATCATCGCGGCGCAGTGCGCGAAGTCGAACCCGCGGAAGCGCCGCTCATCCCAGAGCCCGCCGCTCTCCACCCCGGGGACCGAGTCGAAGAAGCCCATCTCCCGAGCCCACCCGACCCCATGCCGGCGGGCCGTCTCCAGATGCGGGCTCATCCTGACCGGGTAGGGCATGTGGAAGCCGGGCAGCGGAAGGTGCCCGACCGGCTGGAACGGCACATGCGAGTGTTGCTTCGCCCAGCCGCGCAGGCCCTGCTTCCCGGTCGAGACCACCTGCCGCAGGCTTCCGGTGCCCAGCCCGGTCGGCCCGAGCGGCAGCCCTTCGGGAACCGCTCCCTCGTTCATGTACCGGCTGGATCGCACGTGCCACTCGTGACCGCCGGACTGCCAGTCCTGCAGGCCCTTCACATACGCGGCGACGGCGGCCTGCTCGTGTGGCGGGGCACCGCGGCCGGCCAGCAACCCGGGCACCTCGGTGAGCGCGGTGTTCTCGAACTGCTGCAGCCGGGAGGTGAGCAGATCGTTGACGAGTTCGGCCGCCTCCTGCGTGGGCACGCCGAAGAACCGCTCGAACACCAGCACCGCGTTGGAGTTCTCCCCCTCCTCCTGGACCTCGCGCTGGTAGGAGAACAGGTCGTTGCGCAGATGCACGGCGTCGGAGAACGTGTCGGACAGCACGGTGATCGGCCGTTCCCCGGCGAGGACATCGGGGAGCTCGGCGGAGACGTACTCCACCAGGTTTGCGGACCAGGGCGCGCCACCGACGCGGCGGCGCATCTGCACATACTCGATGGGGTTGGCGATCCGCCCGCGGTCGATGTTCTCCAGTTCCCACATCGACTCGGCCATCAGGTTGCGGGTGCTGGTGACGAACCGCCGCCGCCAGCCCTCCGACATGGCCGGGACGGTCCGCTCCCACAGATCCTTCAGCCCGGCTTCGGCGGGATTGCTCACCTCTGGCGGCGAGTCGGACATGAACAGTTCCAGCCGATCGAGATACGCCTGCGCCCCCTCCAGGTCGCGGGAGTGCTTGAACTCCTCCAGGAAGTGGTCGTCGAAGAAGAACACCCACACATACCAGTCGGTGATCAGGTCCAGGGTGGGCCCGTCGCAGTCGGGGTGGGTGTAGCCGCACATGAGCGCGTAGTCCATCCTGGCCAGCGCGGTCTCGTCCCAGACCAGCCCGCCCCCCGGTTTGGGCGCGTCCAGCATGCCCATCTCCTTGGCCCAGGCCATGCTGTGCGCGCGGGAACGTTCCACGTGAGTGTTGAGCCTGGCCGGATACGGCACGTAGAAGTCGGGCAGCGTGAATGCCTGCATCGTTGCGACCCCCCAGTCTGAACTCCGGATTACCAACCCCGGACCACGAGTTTACCTGTACTCGCAGTGACGACCCTCGCACTCAAAGTGCGCGAGCGCAAGCGCAGGAACCCAACCCTCAGGCCACAACCACGTACCGCGATCACACAAACCCCAACCTTCTCAAAAGCCGCTGACCAGGATTTCTGCCGGAAGGTCCACCGCGGGGATCTTCCGGAGGTTTATCCATGTATGTAGCAATCACGAGGTTTTGCGAGAAACGTCCGGGGAGGGGACAAACATGGATATTCCAGAACTCCATCAGCGTGCCATGGAAGGCTTCGGAGAGCGTGTTCACGCCGTCGGCGAGGACCAGTGGGGCCTCAGCACGCCCTGCTCCGACTGGAACGTACGCATGCTCGTCAACCACATCGCCGGCGAGAACATGTGGACGGCCCCGCTGATGGCCGGACATACCATCGCCGACATGGGCGACTCCTTCGACGGCGACCTGCTCGGCCCGGATCCGGTCAAGTCGTTCGACGCGTCCGCCGAGGAGGCCATCATGGCCGTGCACGAGCCGGGCGCGATGGAACGCACCGTGCACCTGTCCTTCGGCGACGTCCCCGGCTCCGAGTACGCGACGCAGCTCTTCGCCGACATCCTCATCCACAGCTGGGACCTGGCCAAGGCCACCGGCGGCGACCAGCGACTCGACCCCGGGCTGGTCTCCGCCTGCGCGTCCTGGTTCGCCGAAGAGGAGAACGCCTACCGCTCGGCCGGGCTGATCGCGCCCCGGGTGGGCGTAACCGGCGACGCCGACCAGCAGACGCGCCTACTCGCCGCGTTCGGCCGCCGCGCCTGAGGCCCGCGATGCCGCCGGCTTTGGCGAAGCCAACTGCGACCGGCTGCCCGTGCCCAGCTTGGCTGGACGAAAAAAGGGGACGAACTGGGTTGGTGGGTGGAGCGCATCCTGCCCGCCGCCCGAGAATCGCTCGGGTGGCGGGCAGGGTGGGATCATCGGCCGGCCCGCGTCGCTCCACCTGCACGGCGGCGTCAGGACGGGTATCCGGTGACAGAGGGAAAGCTCATTCCGAGTCCTCCCGCGATATGGCTCTCCAGGAGTGGCAGTAGCTGGCTGAGATCCCGGCGTTCCACGGCGCGCTGGTATTCGGCGAGGAGTTCCTCGTGCCGTTCGACGAGCCCTTCACGGCCTCGGTCGAGAGCGCCGTTGGAATGCAAAGCGAGTTCGATCTGGTCGCAGATCTGGGCGTAGTTGGCGACAAGTCGCCCGTTGCCTGAGGCCGCCACGAGCGCCTCATGAAACTGACGGTCCGCGGCGACCATGGCGACCGGGTCCTGGTCGTCAACAGCTTCTCGAAGTCTTGACAGCGCGCTCTCCATTCCGCTGCTGCTGGCCGCCGAACTGACGGACAGCCGGCAGGCCAGCCCTTCGAGCGCGAGGCGGACTCCGGCGAGGTCGGCCAGGTCCTGCGGGGTGAAGCTGGCAACGATGTACGACCTGTTGGGCGATTTCACTACGAGTCCGGACTGTTCCAGGGCGCGTAGCGCCTCTCGGACGGGAGCCCGGCTCACCTGCATCTGGGCGGCCAGCACCGAGTCACGGACGGCCTCTCCCGCAGGCAGCTGCTGAGCGAGTATCGCGAGGCGAAGCCGGTTGCGGATCTCGTCCACGAGGCTGCTCGCACGCACAACCTGCATCGTCACAGTGGTCTCCTCACGCCGGGCATCTTGACGACTGTCGACAGTCGACGTTACAGTCATGTTTCACAATCTGGCGACTGTCGACAATCCTACCAGCCCGGCACAGCGGACATCCCGCACCGAGCCGACATGGAGGCGATTCATGCCCCGTCCGCCGCAACGCAACTCACTGCGCGAAGCCCTGCATCGAGGCCCCGTCCTGGGAAGCTTCGTCAGCCTCGGTCATCCCGCGAGCGTCGAAATCCTCGCCTCCCGTGGATTCCAGACGCTGTGCATCGATGCCGAGCACGCAGCCCTCGGCCCTGCCGAGGTCGAATCCCTGATCCGAGCAGCCGACGCCGCAGGCGTCCCGAGCCTCGTGCGGGTCTCCGGCGTGGGTGCCGAGATCAACCGTGCCCTGGACTCAGGGGCTTGCGGTGTGGTCGTCCCCCGCGTCGAGACGGCGAACCAGGCCGCCGCCGCGGTCGCGGCCGTGCGCTATCCGCCCGCCGGCTCCCGAGGGGCGGGGCCAGGGCGCGCTTCCGCGTACGGCCTGTCCCTCGCCGGCTACATCGCCTCAGCCAACGACGAGACGCTCCTGATCGTGCAAGTCGAGACGCAGCTGGGCCTGGACAACGTGGAGGAGATCGCCGCGGTCGACGGCATCGACGTCCTCTTCGTGGGCCCTGGAGATCTGGCGGTGTCACTCGGCGAGCCGGGTGGCTCCGCGGCACACTCCGCCGCCGTCGAAAAGATCCTCGACGCCGCGCGGGCCGCCGGAGTCCGCAGCGGGATCTTCTGCCTCGACAGTGACCAAGTCGAACGCTGGGCCTCCGCCGGCGTCCGCCTCTTCCTCCTCGGCGGAGACCTGTTGTTCCTCGGCTCGACCGCGTCAACCGCGTTCGGCGCCGCCGCCGAGAAGCTCGCCTCGATCGCGGCGGCACGATGAACGAGCTCGTCATTCGCACCGACGGCCTGCTCACCGTCGAACCCGAGGATGTGCAGGTCCTGCTCGACGCCGACCTGCGGTACCGCGAGGTCACGTGCCTCACAGAAGAAGAGCTGATCGAGCACTGCGGCGCCGCCCACGGCCTCCTCGTCCTGCGTGAGCCGATCACCGAACGCGTTCTTGCCGCACTCCCGAACTGCAAGGTCGTGGCCCGGTTCGGAGTCGGGGTGGACACCGTCGACCTCGACGCCGCGACACGCCGCGGCGTCCGCGTCGTCAACGTCCCCGATGCCAACGCGCCCGAGGTCGCCGCCCACGCAATCGCGATGATCATGGCGCTGGTACGGCGCCTGCCGCATTTCGACCATGCCGTCCGGTCCGGTGTCTGGAGCTACCTGCAAAGCGGGCGAGGCATGCGCAGGCTCGACCGCCTCGTGCTGGGCATCGTCGGCTTCGGCCGCACCGGACGCCGGGTCGCCGACAGCGCTCGCGCGCTGGGCTTCTCCGTGATCGTCCACGACCCGTACGCGGCGCCCGGAGCTCTGGCACGGGCAGGGCACGCAGCCGTGAGCTTCGACGAGCTCACGACCACCGCGGACGTCATCTCGCTCCACCTCCCGCTGACGCCCGAGACGGAAAACCTGGTCAGCGCCGACGTCATCGAGCAGATGAAGACCGGCTCGATCCTGGTCAACGTCTCGCGCGGCAAACTCGTCGACGAATCAGCCCTCAGCGCGGCGCTCGCCTCAGGGCATCTGTCGGGCGCCGGTCTGGACACGCTCGCCGCTGAGCCGGTGCGGCCCGACTCGCCGTTGCTCGCCCTCGACAACGTCATCCTGACCCCCCACGCGGGCCACTACTCAACCGAGTCGTACCGGGAGACCGTGCACCGCGCCTTCGCGGACGTCGCCCGGGTTCTTCGTGGCGAAATGCCCCGTAACCCCCTCAACTGACGGCTCACCCAACGCCACGACATTGCTCGATGAAGTCAAAGGAGAAGGCAGTGAAGCGTGCACGAATTCCGGTGGCGCTCGCTAGCGCCCTGATCATGCTGAGCGCATGCGCATCCACCGGGGGTGGCTCGGGGTCGGACAACGGTGTGCTGCGTATCGGGCTCATCAATCCGGTCACCGGTGCGGCATCCTTCGCCGGCATACCCGTCCAACGGGGCACCCAGATCGCGGTGGATGAGATCAACGCGTCGGGATACCTCGGCAACGGCCGACGCCTGGAGCTGACCAGCGACGACTCCGCCGGTGACCCGGCAAAGGCCATCGCGCAGTTCCGTGGGTACGACAGTGCCGGCTACCTTGCGGTGGTCTGCTGCACCGTCTCCACCGAGGCCGGGTCGCTGGGACCGTTGATCAAGAAGGCCGGACTCCCGACAGTGGTCAACGGGGCCACCCTCCCTGGGCTCAGCGCGCCCCCGTACCTCTACCGCACCATCGCCCTGCCCTCCAGCCCGGGCGGCATGTACGACCAGCTCGTCGACGCCGCGGCCGCACAGTACGCGCCGAAGACCGCCGTGCTCGCCGTGACCGCCGACAACGGCGGCCAAGTCGACGACGGCAAGATATGGGCCGCCGCCCTCGAACGCAACGGCGTCGACATCCTCCAGACCATCGACACGTTCACCTCGGACACGGACTTCTCCGCCACGGCGACCAAGATCATCAACGCCAAACCCGACCTACTGGTCGAAAGCATGCTGGGCTCCAAGTCAGCCCTGCTCACCAAGGCTCTGCGCGATCGCGGATTCCAGGGCCGCATCCTGTCCAGCTACGGCGTGGCGACCGCGCCGATCTTCAAGGCCGGCGGGTCGGCGATGGCAGGAACCATCTTCCCCATCCCCTTCACCCCGCTTGCGGACAATGACGCCACCCGCAAGTTCGTCAACCTGTTCAAGCAGGCATACGGGGTCGAACCCGACCTGTTCGCCGCACAGGGGTACAACGCCGTACGGTTCATCGCCGAAGGCATCAAGAAGACTGGAACCACCGACCGGGCCGCCCTGGCCAAGGCGCTCTCGGAGATCCAGTCGTTCCAGTCGGTATCAGGCAGCACCTACACCATGCAGAACGGCCAGGCGGTTCTGTCCGACAAGGTGGGGTTCCTGCAATGGAACGCCGACGGCACCCAGCGGCTCTGGCCGTAACGCCGAACCAGGGGCACGCATGGACCTCTTCATCCAGCAGTTGATCAACGGCGTCTCGCTCGGCGCCCTCTACGCCCTCTTCGCCATCGGATTCGGCTTGATATTCGCCAAGATGGGCATCCTGAACGTCGCTCATGGCACCTTCGCCACGTGGGGCGTCATCGCCGCCTACGAACTGCTCGCCCATGCCGACGTCCCGTTCGCCGTCGCCGTCGTGGCGGCCGTCCTCGCGTCCGCCGCCACCGGCCTCGTCGCCGAGCTCTGCGCCTTCCGCCCGCTGCGCCACAAGAACGCCGGGATGCTCGGCAGCATCATCGTCGCGATCGGCGTCTGGATCATCCTGCTGAACCTGGCCGAGGTCGTTCTCGGCCCAGACCCCGTCGCGCTGCCGGAAGACGCCTTTCCCAGCCGAGCCCTCTACCTGTGGGGGTTCCAGATCCCGCCCATCTACCTGTTGAACATCGTCACGCTCGCCGTCGTCTCCCTGGGGCTGGGCAGCTTCCTGCGACGCACCCGCTTCGGTGCGGCCATCCGCACCGTGGGTATCCAGCCGCAATCGGCGGCGATCGTGGGAGTGAACACCCGGCTGGTATTCGCCGTGACCGCCGTACTCGCCGCGGGGGTCGCGGGTCTCGCCGGCATCCTCACCGCCGTGACCACCAGCAACGTGTCGTTCACCGTGGGCGAGGGTTTGCTCCTCAAGGGCTTCGCCGCCGTCGTCATCGGCGGATTCGGCAACCTCCGCGGAGCGGTCCTCGGTGGCCTCGCCATCGGCGTCATCGAGATCATGACCCTCCAGTACCTGTCATCGACCTTCCGCGAGGCCATCACCTTCGGTCTGCTCCTCCTCTTCCTGGTCGTACGGCCACAAGGCCTCTTCGGGGAGGTCCAGGTGAAGCGAGCATGAACACCGCGTCCCTGATCTCGACACTCGAGTTCGGCGTCGTCTTCGGCCTGCTGGCGCTCAGCATGTTCGCCTCGCTCAACACCGGCGTGCTGAGCATGGCCAGCGTGTCGTTCGCCGCCTGCGGCGCGTTCCTGTGCGGCCGCCTCGCCGCCACAACCGCCATGCCCGGGTGGGCCCTGCTGATCGCGGGATCGGTTCTCGGTGCTGTGGTGGCAGGCGTGGTCAGCCTGTTCATCCTGCATCTCAGCAGCCACTACATCGCCATGGTGACGATCGCGGTCCTGCTCATGACCAGGGTCGCCGTGCTCAACCTGCCCGCTGTCACGGGCGGGGTCAACGGCATGTCGATACCGGTCGAGCTTGGTTACCCGTACATACTGGCCACCCTGGCCATATGCGTCTGGACGTTTTCCCGGCTCCGGCGCTCCCGTTACGGCCTGGCGGCCGAGACCGTCCGCGAAGACACCGTCGTCGCCGCGACACTGGGCATCAACACGCGCTGGATTCAGACGGTGAGTTTCATCATCAGCGGGTTCATCGGTGGCGCCGCCGGCGTCCTGCTCGCCTCCCTCTACGCGTACGTCGACGCCGACACCTTCTTCCTCAACCTGGCCTTCGTGGGCCTGGCCGCCGTCGTGCTCGGCGGAGGCTTCCACTGGCTTGGAGCCCTCGTCGGCGGTGTGGTCTTCACGCTCATCCCCGAGCTGTTGCGAGGAACGGTCGACGAAGCCGACCAGATCATCAACGGCGTGATCCTCGTCGTCATCATGATCTTCCTTCCGCGCGGCCTGATCGACCCCGCTCGCCGGCGTCCACGCACATCAGATCGGCCGGTTCACGCCGGCAGCGACCGCGAGGAGGACCACACGTGAACCAGTCAACCGTCCAAGGCTCCCCGCCGGCGATCCGCACCACCGGGCTCACCAGGCAGTTCGGCGGCCTCCATGCCGTCGACGACGTCCACCTCACCGTGCCGAGCGGAGCCATCTTCGGCATCGTCGGCCCCAACGGTGCGGGCAAGACAACCTTCCTCAACCTGGTCAACGGCATCATCCGCCGCACCCGCGGGGACATCGAGCTGCTGGGAACGGGGACCAGCACCTTCGCCACCTACCAGGTGGCCCGGCTCGGCGTCGCACGCACCTTCCAGACGATCAAGCTCATCCCCGGCCTCAACGTTGTCGAGTCCGTCGTCGCCGGCCGATACCGGGTACGGCGCGACACCGTCCTGTCCGCCGTACTCAGCCTGCCCGGCGAACGACGCGCGCGCCGGGAGAACGAATCACGGGCACGCGAACTCCTCCAGCTCGTCGGGCTCGACGTCCCTCCCGATCGGCCCGCGACCTCCTTGTCGTACGGAGAACAGAGACGCTTGGAGATCGCCCGGGCCCTCGCCACCGAACCCACACTGCTCCTGCTGGACGAGCCGACGGCCGGGATGAACGCCCGGGAATCCACCGCACTCGGAGAGCTGATGCTCGCCCTGCGCGACAGGGGCCTCACACTCGTCATGGTCGAACACAACATGAGCCTGGTCCGCAAGTACTGCACCCTGTCCGCGGTCCTGAACTCCGGAACCCTGCTGACCACCGGCCCACCCGACAGCTGCCTCGACGATCCCCGGGTCCAGGAGGCCTACTTCGGGAGAGCCGAACATGCTTGACGTCAACGACCTCTGGGTGTCGTACGGCGGCATCTCCGCCGTACGGGGCATCCGCATCACCGTCGAACCCGGATCGCTCGTCGCCTTGATCGGATCCAACGGCGCGGGTAAGTCCACCACGCTCAACGCCATCGCCGGATTGACCAGACCACGGTCGGGAACCGTGACATTCCGCGGCGCGAACATCACCGGATGGACCACCCACAACCTCGTCAGAGCCGGCCTGGTCCTCGTACCGGAAGGCCGCATGGTCGCCGCCCCGCTCTCGGTGCGAGAAAACCTCCAGCAGGCCCGCTACTCCAAGAGGCTCTCCTCCGACGAGTTCACCGACCGCTACGACCAGGCGATGACCCTCTTCCCCGTGCTGGGAAAACGCTCCTCCCAGGTCGCCGGCTCGCTGTCCGGAGGAGAACAGCAGATGCTCGCCCTGGCCCGCGCGCTACTCACCGGACCTGATCTGCTGCTGCTCGACGAACCATCCATGGGGCTCGCCCCCGTCATGGTCGACGCGGTCTTCGACGCGATCCGAACAATCCACACCGACGGCATGACGATCCTGCTCGTCGAGCAGAACGCCGAACTCGCCATGGACCTCTGCGACCAGGCGATCGTCATGCAGCGCGGCGAACTGCTCACCAGCGGGCAACCTCACGACCTGCTCTCCGACGGCTCGCTCCGATCCATGTTCCTCTCCTGACGTGAGAAGGTTTGATGACCGACATCGTCGACTTCCGCCTCCGGCCACCAGTAGGCGGGTTCCTCACCAACGACCTGATGTACACGGTTCCCGCGCGGACGGCGCACATCGCCGAAGTGTGCGGCATGGGCGCGCCGACGGCCGTCCTGCACTCACGCAGCCTCCAGGACACCATCGCCGAAATGGACGCCGCGGGCGTGGCCCTCGGCGTGGTGCCAGGGCGGCGGGGATCAGAACAAGGCGACGTCCCCAACGAGGACATCGTGAAACTCGTCACCGACCACCCGGACCGTTTCGTCGGCTACGCCGGCATCGACCTCACCGACCCGGCGACCACCGCGCAACAGGCGCAGGAAGCACTCCAGACCCCGGCCTTCCGCGGCCTCATGCTCGAACCCGGCCTGGCGACCCCGGTTCTCGCGCCCGACGACCCCCGCCTGGATCCTCTCTACGAGGTCGCGACTTCCCGCCGGGCACCGGTGGCCATCATGTTCGGCGGGAATGCCGGTCCAGATGTCGGGTTCACCAGCCCGCTGGCCATCGACAACCTCGCCAGGCGCCACCCCCGGCTTCGCATCATCCTCGTTCACGGAGGGTGGCCCTGGGTGCCGCAGGTCATCCACGTGGCGTACCGGCGGCGGAACATCTACCTTGAGCCTGACATCTACCTGTTCGGAATGGCCGGGTGGCGAGACTACGTCGACGCCGGCAACACGTACCTGAAGGACCGCCTGCTCTTCGCCAGCGACTTCCCGTACCTGCCACTCCAGGCATCGGTTCGCCGGTTCGAGGAAATGTTCGATAAGCGCGTCCTCCCGCGGCTGCTGGGCGAGAACGCCCGGGAGCTCCTCGCCGCCTGACGCGATGGAAGCGCGCCCTGCCCGCCGTCCGAGGGTTGCTCGGGTGGCGGGCAGGGTGGGATCAAGCCCCGGTCAGGGGTAGTTGACCAGGTTCGCGACGTTGGTGGATGAATTCGAGGGTCCACCGGTCGTGTTGATGATGTTCCGGATCGTCCCGACCCCGCCGAGCGACACGGTCACCATGTTGTGGAACCGTACGCCGGGTGTGTTCGGCACTTCGAAGGCGCGCGCCGCGATGACGCCGGGATTGACGTTGAAGTAGCAGTAGCTCCCCAGACCCCACGCTTCGTGCGTGGTGACCGTGTTCGCCACCTTGTAGGCGGCGTAGCCCTGCGTGCTCCCGTTCATCCAGGCCGCCTGGTTCGGCGGGTCGTACGGCATCTCGTTCTGGTAGAAGTACGTCCGCCCGCCGTTCCCGTTCCACACCGTCTGGTACTGCTGGTAGTGCTCGACGAACAGGCCGTACATCGTGACGTCGTTGCCGTTCACGGTCAGCCCGTTCGCCGCCGTGTTGGAGTTCCATCCGATGCCGCTGCCGTGGTCGCCGCGCCAGATCCAGGTGTGGTCGCCGATCACGTTGTGGCTGTTGACGACCAGGCTCTGGGTCGCCTTGCCGACCGCCGCGCCGCCGACCCGGAAGTACACGTCGTGCAGCGAGGTCGGGTTCGCCGCGTGCGAGGCGGCGGATCCGGCCGGTCCGACCTGCATGAGCATCGGCGAGTTGGTCGTGCCCGCGTCGAACAGGATGCCGGCGACCTTGACCCCGTCCACGTCGGCGACGGTCATCGCGGTGACGCCGTTGTCGGGGATGAACGTGGCCAGACCCAGCCCGAGCACCACGGTGTTGGCCCGGGTCACCCTGATCGTGTCATTGAGGTGGTAAACGCCCGGGGTGACCAGCAGGTCCTGGCCCGCGGCCAGCGCGGCGTTGATGTTGGCCGCGGTGTGCCCCGGCTTGACGACGAAGAACTGACTGATCGGCAGCGAGCTGCCCGCCGGATTCCCGCCGCTCCAGCTGGTGCCGGTCGAGTTGGTCCGCAACGCCGGGACGAACACCTGGTAGGCGCCCGCCTGGTCGATGTAGAGGAACGGCTTCTCCCGGACCACCGGCGTGGTGGCCACCCGCGTATACGGCGGATTCGGGAAGTTCCCGCTCGGAGCGTTCGTCGCGCCCACGAACACCATGTTCCAGTTGGAACCCGTCCAGCTGCCCATCTCGGTGTTCCGCGTCAGCCACTGCTGCTGCGACCCCGACCGCACCTGACCGTCGATCTTGGTGTCCGCGAACAGGCCGCCGCTCGACCAGCCGCCGTCGTCCAGCTGCAGGTTCCCGCGCAGATGCATCCGCCGGTACGGCGCCGCCTGCGAAACCGCCCACCGATCATTGCCACCGGGCGGATTGACCGACATGTTCTCCACCCCACGCCAGAAGTTCTGCGTGGCATTGCCCTGGAACCAGTCAGCCTCGGCATGCACAGGCCCATTTATCGTGACATTGTCCGGCGACAACCCCAGCCCGAGCACCTGGGTGTAGAACCCGACGTTCACATCCACGTTGTACGACCCCGGCCGGAACAGCAGCGCGAACCGGTTGCCGCCGAACTGGTTGGTCTGCTGCTGGCCGAACACGGTGTTCAACCGGCTCTGGATGGTCGAGGCGGGCATCGACGGGTCGAAGATGCTCACGTTCGGCCCGAGATCCGGATTGGGCCCCGGCGGGGGCGGGCCGCCGCCGAAGGTGAACGACTGGGCGGCGGTGCCGTTGCACGTGTACTGCTGGAACTGCACGCTGTCTCCCGTGGCCGCGCCCGGCACGTCGAGGCATTTGCCGCTGTGCCGGTTGACGAAATGGTAGGAGCCGCCCGGCTCCTCCACCGCCTGCCACTGCTGGTTGTTGCCCCCGCCGTACGCCCAGAGCTGGATGGGCGCGCTGTCGGCGGCGGAGACGTTCGTGACGTCCCAGACTTGGGCGGCGTTGAGCGCGCTGTTGACGCGGAAGTAGCCGCCGCTGGTGGCCTGGAACTGCCAGGACTGCGCGGCCGAGCCGTTGCACGAGTACTGCTGGACCGCGGTCCCGTTGGCGGACGCCGCCGCGCGGGCGTCGACGCACTTGCCGCTGCCCCGGTTCACCACCGTGGTGAAACCGGTCGGCGGGGCCGCCTGAGCCGGGCTGGACAGCCCGACCAGCGACCCCGCGACCAGCACCAGGGCGGTCAGGGCGCTCCTGATGGACATCCGGGCTCCTTAGAAGCCGGCCGTGATGCGAGTGAAGTCCCAGTTGGCCTGGGGGGTGCCGCTACAGGTGTCGTTGAGACCGCCGGAGCACGGCCGGTCCCGGTTGACCGACCAGTACGCGAACCGGGTCAGCCCGTGCGAGTTGGCCCAGTCCCGGATCTGGGTCCAGATCCCGGTCGTGGTGATCTCACCCTGGTCGGAGCTGCCGTTCATGCCGGAGATGCCCATCCGCGCGTACGCCTGCGCGTCGGTCCAGCCCCAGGCCGACTTGAGCGCGTTCTTCAGGCCTTCCGAGGCGTTGACGGTGGCTTGGTACATGGTGCCGTGCCCGCCGAAGTTGAACGGCATGATCGTGTAGTTGTCGATCGGCACGTTCAGCGCCCGCGCCTGGTTGATCAGCCGGATGCCGTCGCCGGTCGGGCCGTTGAGGCCGGTGCCGAAGGTGACCGCGATCTTCACGTTCGGGTTGTTCTGCTTGACGATCTTCAGGCCGTTGAGGATGCGGTCCTGGACGGTGTAGTTGGAGAACTCGTCGGTGTTCTCGATGTCGAAGTCGACCACGGCCGGGCCGACCGCGTTGATGACCTGCTGCACGGCTCCGGCGTACGCGGCGGGGGTGGCGCAGTTGGGGCCGAGCTTGTTGCCCGACCAGCCGCCGAAGGAGACCTGCACGCTGCCGCCGGCCGCCTTGATGGAGTTGATCGTGGACTGGTCGACGCCGCCGGTCAGCGGCCTGCTGCCGTCCCAGCGCGGCACGCAGCCGCCGCCGGACAGGATGAACGCCATGGTGAAGGAGCGGATGCCGGTCTGGCTCATCACCGTCGCGGCGTTGGGCGGGCTGCCCCAGCCCATGTAGAGGTAGGGCGCGCCCGGCATCTTGCCCGGCGGAGGCGGCGGGGGCGGGTTGGTGCCGGTGGGCAGCGTCCAGCGCTGGTTGGCGCTGGCGAAGCAGTCCCAGATCTGGAGGGGGGTGCCGTCGGCCGAGCTCGGGCCGGTGGCGTCCAGGCACTTGCCGAGCGCGCGGAGGGTGCCGTCGCCCTGCGGGGTCCAGATCTGGGCGGCGGTGCCGTTGCAGTCCCAGATCTGCACCTTGGTGCCGTTGGCGCTGCTCGCGGCGTTCACGTCCAGGCACTTGCCGAGGGCGCGGATGGTGCCGTCGGTGCCGGTCGTCCAGGATTGGGCGGCGGTGCCGTTGCAGGTGTAGAGCTGGACCTGGGTCCCGTTGGCCGAGTTGGCGGCGGCGACGTCCACGCATTTGCCGCCGTATCCGGTGATCTGACCGGTCGCCGCCGAAGCGGGCGTGACACCGGTCGCGACGAGGGCGAGCGCGACGGCTCCGGCCGCCAGGACTCGCGCTAATCGGGGGCGCTGAAGGGGCATGTTCGTCTCTCCCGGTTGTTCACTTCTTAAATTAACCCGGATATAACCCCTCGGAGGCTAGCGCTGTCAATAGGAAAGTTTCCTAATGAATGTGAGGATCTTGGCCGGTCGGAGGAGGTACGCTGGCGATCGTTCCGGGCGGGGAATAGGCGTGAGCATGCCCATATACGCAGGGAAGGGGTGCCCTGGTTAGGTGAGACTTAGTTAGTGTAGCCTTACCTAAAATTAGTCGGGTGATCCGGAGGATTTTAGGTGGGTGGGGGTCGGGAGGTCCTGTGGCGTGCGGTCCGCGGGCAGCGGCGTGACGTTCTCGTGGGGTCGCTGCTGGGGGCGGGCCATCAGGCCGGTGAGGTGGCGGTTCCCGTCCTCATCGGCGTCGTCATCGACCAGGCCGTCGCTTCGGGTGATCTGACCGCTCTCCTGGGCTGGCTCGCCGCGCTCGCCGCCGTATATGTCGGTCTTTCCATCAGTTTCAGGTACGGCGCACGGGCTGGGGAACGCGCCGCCGAGCAGGCGGGCCACGAGCTCCGGCTGGAGCTCGTGCGGCGGGTGCTCGATCCGCGCGGCGGGGCCGAGCAAGGCCGCTTACCCGGGGCGTTGACCACGATCGCGACCGAGGACGCGAAAAGGGTCGGAGCCGTGAACATGGCCGCGATCATGGGAATCGGCGCGCTTTTCGGTGTTCTGGTGGGCGCGGTGGTGCTGCTGCGGATCTCGTTGCCGCTCGGCCTGCTGGTGCTTTTGGGTACGCCCCTGCTGCTGCTGGCCGGACACCTCCTGAGCAAACCGCTGGAACGCCGCAGCGAAGCCGAACAGGAACGAGCCGCGCACGCGTCCGGCGTCGCCGCCGATCTGGTGACCGGGTTGCGGGTGCTCAAAGGCATCGGCGCGGAGTCGGCGGCCGTCGCACGGTATCAGCGAACCAGCCGGGAATCGCTGGTGGCCACGTTACGCGCAGCCCGCGCGGAGGCCTGGCAGTACGGGATGGTTCTCGCCTTGACCGGCGGCTTCATCGCGATCGTCGCCCTGATCGGCGGCCGGCTCGCCCTGCAAGGAGACATCAGCCTCGGTGAGCTCGTCTCGGCGGTCGGGCTCGCGCTGTTCCTCATCGGCCCGCTGGAAGTCTTCTCCTGGGTCAACGCCGAACTCGCCCAGGGCCGAGCGTCGGCGGCTCGCATAGCCGATGTGCTCGCCATGCCGCCCGCCGTCGCCGCGGGAGGTGGCGGGCTATCCCACCCCACAGGCGACGAATCGCGTGCTGGAGGGAGCACACCCCCCCATCCCGGTGGTGCGCTTCCCTATCCGGTGCGCGGTGAACTGCGCCTGCGTGGCGTGTGTTGTGACGGGTTGACGCTCGACCTGGACGTTTCTCCCGGCGAGATCCTCGGCGTGGTCGCCACGGATCCGGCCCATGCCATCACCCTGCTGCGGTGCCTCGGACGTCAGACCGACCCGGACGCCGGAGTGATCGAAATCGACGGCCTGCCCTATACCGATGTGGACCCCGCCGACCTTCGGCTGGCGATCCTCATCGCCGAGCATGACGCCGACTTGTTCGAGGGAACCTTGCGTACCAATGTGAGGGCCGAGGAGTCCGTGCTGGAGCGGGTGCTGGTCGCCGCCGGTGTGGACGAGGTCGCGCGTGGGCTGCCGCTGGGCGTGGACGCGCCGGTGATCGAGCGTGGACGTTCGTTGTCGGGCGGGCAGCGCCAGCGGGTCGCGCTCGCGCGGGCGCTCGCCGCCGATCGGGCGGTGCTCGTCCTGCACGATCCGACCACGGCGGTGGATACCGTGACCGAAGCGCGGATCGCGGGCGGATTGCGGGAAGTCCGGCAGGGCCGTACCACGATCGTGGTCACCACGAGTCCGGCCCTGCTGGCGATCACCGACCGGGTGGTGCTGCTGGACGGCGGCCGCGTCGCCGACGCGGCCCCGCACACCGAACTGGTACGGCGGAACGCGGTCTACCGGGCGGCGGTGCTCGCATGAGCGACTCGTCGGACATCACCATGAATTCCGAGCCGCTGGACCGCGAGTTGTTACCCACCGCCACACCGGCGCGGACCAGGACCGTGGTGCTCGGACTGCTGCGGCCACATCGGGGCCTGGCGATCGGCGGCTTCGCCGTCATGGTCGGGGCCACCGCGATCGGGCTGCTCACCCAGCCGCTGCTGGGTCGCATCGTGGACCTGGTCGCGTCGCGGAGCACGCTTGACGCGCTCACCATGCCGGTGGTGTTCCTCGTCATCGTCGCCGTCGTGCAAGGTGGCGCGACCGGGCTGGGATTGTCGTTGGTCGCCCGGCTCGGCGAGACCGCGCTGGCCCGGCTGCGGGAACGTTTCGTCGGGCGGGCCTTGCGGCTGCCGCTGGAGCAGGTGGAGAAGGCCGGTTCGGGTGATCTCACCGCCCGGGTCACCGCCGACGTCTCCCAGGTGGCCGAGGCGATGCGGACCGCACTGCCGGAACTGGCCAGGTCGGTGCTGGCGATCGTGCTCACCATGGTCGCGCTGGCCGTGGTGGACTGGCGGTTCCTGCTGGCCGCGCTGCTGGCGGTGCCGTTCCAGGCGCACACCGCGCGGTGGTACGTGCGCAAGGCCGTACCCCTCTACGCGCGGCAGCGTATCGCGGGCGGCGCGCAGCAGCAGCAGTTGCTGGAGAGCATCGGCGGCGCGGCGACCGTACGCGCCTTCCGGATGGAGGACGAGCACGTCGGGCGGGTCACCGAACGTTCCCAACGTGCCGTCGACCTCACCATGCGCGGCGTCTGGCTGGTGCTGCGCTTCTACAGCCGCCTGCACGTCGCCGAGTACATCGGCCTGGCCGCCGTCCTGATCGCCGGTTTCCTCATGGTCCGCGGCGGCCTGGTCTCCATCGGTACGGCTACCGCCGCCGCCCTCTACTTCCACGGCCTGTTCGGCCCGGTCAACACCGCCCTTGTGCTGATCGACGAAGCCCAGTCCGCCGCCGCCAGCCTGGCCCGCCTCGTCGGCGTCATCGACCTGCCCGAACCGGAGCGGCGTGCGGCGGAAGCCACGGCCACGCCGGAGGAAGCGGTCGTGGTGACGGGACTGGGTCATGCGTACGAGCTGGGGCGGCCGGTCCTGCACGGCATCGATCTGACCATCGGGCGTGGGGAACGGGTGGCGCTGGTCGGGGCGAGTGGGGCGGGCAAGACCACGCTGGCCAGGGTGATCGCGGGCGTGCACGTCCCGGCCGCCGGTTCGGTGCGGTTGGGCGCGGGCGAGCGGGTGGCGATGATCACTCAGGACGTGCACGTGTTCGCCGGGTCTCTCGCCGACGACCTGCGCCTGGCCCGGCCGGACGCGTCCGACGCGGAGTTGCGTGAGGCGCTCACCAGGGTGGACGCGCTGACCTGGGCGGGGACGCTGCCCGAGGGCCTGGACACGATCGTCGGCGAAGGTGCCCACCGGCTCACGGCCACCCAAGTCCAGCAGGTCGCGTTGGCCCGATTGATCCTTACCGACCCGCCGATCGCGGTGCTGGACGAGGCTACCGCCGAAGCGGGCAGCGCCGGAGCCCGCGTCCTCGAAAAAGCCATCGACCGGGCGATCGAGGGCCGGACCGCGTTGATCGTCGCCCACCGCCTCAGCCAGGCCGCCACCACCGACCGCGTCGTCGTCATGGACAACGGCCGAATCGTACAAATCGGCCACCACACCGACCTGCACTCCGCAGACGGCCCCTACGCCACCCTCTGGAAAACCTGGACAGGCCACCGCACCACGGATGATCCAGGCTTCCCGGACTCCCCCGATTCCCCAGAACGTCACTATCCCTGACGAATCCCAACCTGCGAAGGATCTTTCATGTTTCCCTCCCTGAAGGGTGGTCGGCCCGCCGCCGTGGTCGCCGCCGCCCTGTTGTTTCTCGCCACCGCTTGCGGTTCCGGGCAGGAGACCGCGGCTCCAGCCTCGTCCGCACCGGCGGCCTCCGCTCCCGCCGAGTCCGCTCCCGCCAGCGTCTTCCCGGTGACGATCGACCACAAGTACGGCGCCACAACCATCCCCGCCGCCCCCACCCGGGTGTTCACGGTCGGCCTGACCGACCAGGACGCGGTGCTGGCGCTGGGTACGGTCCCGGTGGGGACCACCGACTGGTTCGGCGGCTTCCCCGGCGCCATCGGGCCATGGGCGAAGGACGAGCTGGGCAGTTCACCCGTACCGACCCTGCTTGAGGACACCGGCACCGGGCCTCAAGTCGAGAAGATCGCCGCGCTCAAGCCCGACCTGATCCTCGCCCTGTACGCGGGGATCACCAAGGAGCAGTACGACACCCTGTCGAAGTTCGCCCCCGTTGTCGCCCAGCCGAAGGAGTTCAACGACTACGGCATCCCGTGGCAGGAGCAGACCCTGCGCACAGGCAAGGCACTCGGCAAGGACGCCGAAGCCAGAACGCTGATCGACGGCGTGGAGGCCAAGTTCGCCGCGGCCAAGGCCGAACACCCCGAGTTCGTGGGGGCTACGGCCGTGGTGGCCACCCCCTACGAGGGGTTCTTCGTGTACGGCAGCCAGGACTCGCGGTCGCGGACGCTGACCTCGCTCGGGTTCACCATGCCGTCCGACCTGGACAAGGTCATCGGCAACCAGTTCGGGACGAGCATCAGCCGGGAACGCGCCGATCTGCTCGACCAGAAGGTGACCGTGTGGACGGTGCCCGACCTGGTCAAGGATGTTGAGACGCTGCACAAGGACAAGCTCTACGGGGACATGACGGTTGTGTCCGAGGGGCGTGAGGTGTTTGTGGGCGAGTCCACCAGCTATGGGGTGGCGTTCTCGTTCGTAACGGTGCTCAGTTTGCCGTACGTGATCGACCGGCTGGTGCCTCAGTTGGCGGCGGCGTTGGACGGCGACCCCGCGACGAAGGTGGAGCAGCCGACGTCGTAGTTCTGTTTATCGCGGTTCTGTTTATCGCGACAAAGGGCCGGGTCTGATGATCCGGCCCTTTCGCGTGGGTCTGTTCACGCCAGCCACGATGTGGCGGGCCCCCGCCCTGCCGGCGACACGGAATCTCCGCGCGTCAGGGCCGGGAGCCGGCGTCCCGGCCCTGACCGCGTCTCAGGATTCGATCAAGCTCTTGGGGCGGAGGTCCGTCCAGTTCGCCTCGATGTAGTCGAGGCAGTCCTGGCGTGCGCCGGGGCCGTGGACGACTGCCCACCCGGCCGGAACGTCCACGAAGTCGGGCCACAGGCTGTGCTGGCCTTCATCGTTGACCAGGACGGTGTAGACGCCGTCGGGATCCTCGAAGGGGTTGGTGCTCATATCGGGTTTCCTTCCTTGTCAATCTGGGTGGCATGGTTCACCAGGGCTTCGAGTGCCCGGAACCAGGACTGTGCGAGGTCTGTGACCGCCTCCTCGGAAAGCACGCGGGAGGCGTACGTCCAGCTGACGGCCAGTTCCGGGCCGGTCGCCAGGTCTTCGGTGAGGGCGTTGACCGTGAGGGCGTGCGACATCGGCAGGCCGGGGTGGTCGACGAGTTCGACGGCCTCGGGAGCCCACGACCAGTCGGTCCCCTCGGGGAGCCCGAATCGGCCCAGGTAGTTGAACTGGATCCACGGCTGGTTGAATCGAGCCAGCTCGGGGCCGGTTCCCGGGTTGAGGTGACGCAACAGACCATGGCCGGCGCCTTCCGATGGAAGCGCGGCGAGCCCGTCCCTGACCCGGGTGACCGCCTGGCCGAGCGGAAGCCCGGCGATATCCAGCCGTACAGGAACGACGCTGGTGAACCAGCCGACGGTCCTGGACAAGTCGGTGTCCCCGGCCCGCCCGTGAGCCTCCAGGTCCACCAGGACGTCCTGAACCCCCCGCCACTCCATGACCGCCCGTGCCAGCGCGGTCAGCAGCACATCGTTGACGGTTCCGCCGAGTTCGGCGGGAACCCGGCTGAGCAGCGGTTCCGTCCAGCGGGCAGGCAGCGTCAGGCTGACGTGACGAGCGGTGCCCGCGACATCGACGGACGGATCCAGCGATAGATCATGATCCGGCCGGCCTGAACTGTCACGCATGGGCGCACCATCCGGAACGGCGGGTCGGCCGGACAGGACTGATACCCACAGGGCCAGCTCGTCCTCGGTTGACGGGTCGGTGGCTCGTTCGAGGAGGTTCTGGGACCAGCGGTAGAAGGGGGTTTCCACTGGCTCCAGGGGTGTGCCGTGCCAGGCGGCGGCCAGATCGGGCAGGAGAATGCGCCAGGAGACGCCGTCGACCGCGAAGTGGTGGATGAGCAGGAGGAGGCGTCCCGGGCGGGCGGGGCCCATGTCGTACCAGACGGCGCGGACCATGTCGCCTGTGTCGGGGTTGAGGGTTGCCATGGCTTGTTCCGCGTGGGCGATGATGACCTCGGCGGACAGGGATTCGCAGGGGATTCGGGTGAGCCAGGTGGCCGCGTCCGTGGTTTCGGGTACGCGGAGGATCCACGTGCCCGAGCGGTCGAGGCGGGCACGGAGCATGTCGTGGCGGTCGGCCAAGGTTTGCAGTATGGCGACCAGGCGGGATTCGTCGAGGTCCGGTGGAGTCTGGACGAGAGCGGACTGGTGGTAGCCGTCGATCGGGCCGCCTCGTTCCCGGAGAGCGTGCATGATCGGCGTCAGCGGCACGAGCTGTTCGGTTTCGCGGGCGACGACACCGGCGATACCGGCGACCGTGCGGTGCCGGAAGACCTGTCGCGGGGTGAGCGGGAAACCGGCGGATCTGGCCCGGCTGATCAGTCGCATGGCGAGGATGCTGTCGCCGCCGTGGGCGAAGAAGTCATCGTCCGCGCCGATGACAGGCAAACCGAGAATCTCAGCGAAGATCGCCGCCAAAGCCTGCTCGGTCTCCCCTTCGGCCGGGCGCCCGGCGATGGTGAAGTCGGGCGCGGGCAGCGCGTTGCGGTCAAGTTTGCCGTTGGGCAGCAGCGGGAGCGCCTCCAGTGCCACCACGGCGGCCGGGACCATGTACTCGGGCAGCACGGCGGCGGCCGTCGCCCGCAGCTCCGCCGGATTGACGGTGTGGTCATCCGCGGGGACCACGTAGGCGACCAGATGCCGCACACCCGGACGGTCCTCCCGGGCGACCACCACGGCCTGCGCGACCTGCCCGGCCCGTTCGAGGACCGCCTCGATCTCGGCGGGTTCGATGCGGAATCCACGGATCTTGAGCTGATCGTCGGCCCGGCCGCCGTATTCGAGCTGACCGTCCGCGTTCCAGCGGGCCAGATCGCCAGTGCGATACATCCGGTGGCCGGCGGGTCCGTACGGATCGGCGGTGAAACGCTCGGCGGTCAGGCCGGCCCGGCCGAGATAGCCACGCGCCAGACCGGGTCCGGACAGGTAGAGCTCGCCGGTCACCCCAGGTGGAACCGGGCGCAGCGCGGCGTCCAGCACGTATGCCCGGGTGTTGCCGACCGGGCGGCCGACAGTGGGGTGATCGCTGTCGGAAACCCGGGCGATCAACGCGTCCACGGTGGCCTCGGTCGGGCCGTACAGGTTGACGGCCTCGGTGGAGCGGAGACCGGCCAGCTCCGACCAGAGCGAAACGGGGACGGCCTCACCGCCGACGCCGACGATCGCGAGCGGGCATTCGCCGTCCCGGATCAGTCCCGATTCGGCCATCTGGGCGAGGAAGGACGGGGTGACCTCGATAAAGTCGATCTTCTGGGCCCGGATGGCGGCGGCCAGCAAGTCCGGATCGCGGCGGGTTTCGTCGTCCATGACGTGCAGTGCGTGACCGTCCAGAAGCCAGAGCTGCGGCTGCCAGGACGCGTCGAAGGAGAACGACCAGGCGTGCCCGACCCTCAGATGACGCCGGCCGGTACGGCGTTTGGCCACATCATGGAGCATGCGACGGTGGCTGTGGAACAGGTTGATCACACCGCTGTGGCTGATCACGACGCCCTTGGGCTTGCCGGTCGACCCCGAGGTGTAGATGACGTAAGCCGGGTTTCTGGGATCGATCGGGACGTCAAGATCGCCTCCGTCGAGTGCCGCGGTTTCCACGGTGTCGATGTGGATCTGCGGCACATCGCCGGGCAGCGCAGTGCCGGCGGTGGCGAGGGCAAGTGATGGCCGGGCGTCGTCGAGCATGTCACGGACACGGCCGCTCGGCAGGTCCGCGTCCACCGGCAGGTAGGCGGCGCCCGACTTGAGCACGGCGAGGATGGCGAGGATGTAGTCGGCGGTGCGCGGCAGCGAGAGCGCCACGATCTCCTCCGGACCGGCCCCGTGCTCGACCAGCAGCCTGGCCAGCCTGTTGGCCCGCTCGTTCAGTTCGGCGAACGTCCAGGTGACCGGCCCCGCCACGACGGCGATCGCGTCCGGCGAGGCCGCGACCTGCGCCTCGAAGACGGCTGGAACGGTGCTGACCTCGCCGGGGACGGCGGTGTCGTTCCACACCTCCAGGATGGTGTGGCGATCATCCCGGGTAAGGATGTCGACGCTCCCGACCGGCTGCCCCGGATCGGCGATCATCGCCTCGAAGACGCGGACCATGGAGTCGCCCAAGCGCTCGGCCGTGACCCGGTCGAACAGGTCCGGCCGGTATTCGGCGGTCAGCGACAGCCGCTCCCCTGGCTCGACCGCCCACGTGAACGGGTAGTGGGTGGAGTCCTGATGATCGCGCACGCTCAGCCGCAGGCCCTCCTCCGGCTCTCCGGCGTCCGGATAGGACTCGAAGACCATCAGCGTGTCGAACAATTCGCCGAGCCCGGCCTGCCGCTGGATGTCGGCGAGGCCCAGGTGCTGATGCTCGATCAGCGCGGACTGCTCGTTCTGGATCCGCTCCAGGTAGCCGGAGATCGGCTCGCTCTCCCGGAGCCGGACCCTGACCGGGACAGTGTTGATGAACAGGCCGATCATCGCCTCCACGCCGGGCAGCTCCGGCGGCCGTCCGGCCACGGTCGCACCGAACACGACATCATCACGTCCGGTGAACCTGGAGAGCACGATGCTCCATGCTCCTTGAACGAGCGTGTTGAGGGTGAGGCCGCGGCTCCTCGCGAGCGTGACGAGGGCGCCGGTCAGTTCGCGGCCGAGCAATGTGGTGATCGTCTCGGGCACCGCCGGAACGCGGTTGGGGTCAGCGGGCACCAGGTGGGTGGGCCCATCCAGCCCTGCGAGCGCACGCCCCCACGCGGTTTCCGAAGCCCGGACGTCCTGGCGGGCAAGCCACCTGAGGTAATCCCGATAAGGCGGTACGTCGGCCAGCCGGGTGCCCGCATACAGTTCGGCGAGTTCCCGCATGAGCGGCGGCATCGACCAGCCGTCCAGCAACAGATGCTGGTGGGAGAACACGAGCCGGTACCGCTCCGGTCCAACCCGCGCCAGCAGCATCCGCAGCAACGGCGCCGCCTCCGGCCGGAACCGGCGACGTTCCTGCGCGAGATAGTCCTCCCATCGCTCATCCACCTGGGCATCATCGGGTGACCCTGCCGACGCATCCGAGAGATCGATCTGCCGCCAGGGCAGTGTGACATCGCGTGCGATGACGGCGACCGGCCGCCCGGTCGACAGGTACCGGAAACCTGCCCGCAGGTTCTCATGCCGGTCGAGCAGCTTCTGTCCGGCCGCGCGCAGCCGGTCGGGGTCGAGCGGACCTTCGATGTCATACGACACCTGCACGGTGTACACGTCCGGTCCCGAGTCCAATGAGGCGTGGAAAAGCAGCCCGGCCTGCAGCGGGGAGACCGGCAGGACGTCGGCTCCCACTGGCACTTCGGCGCGTTCCTCCGCCGAGAGCTCGATGAGCGCTCCCTGACCGTCGCCCTCGAAATCGCTGAGCGCTGTCGCGACTTCCGCCAGCGCGGCGGCGGTCCGATACCGGAAGACGTCCTTCGGCGTGATCACGAGCCCGGCGCTCCGGATACGGCTCACCAGTTGCATGGCGACGATGCTGTCCCCGCCGAGGGCGAAGAAATCGTCTGCCACGCCCACCCGCTCCAGCCCCAGCATGCCGGCGATCAGCTCGACCATGAGCTGCTCACGCGGTGTCCTGGGCAGCGTCGTGGTGACCTCGGCGGTGAAGTCCACTGCGGGAAGTGCCTTACGGTCGAGCTTCCCGTTCACGGTAACCGGCAGGGCTTCGAGCTGCACGAATGCCGCCGGCACCATGTGCTCCGGCAGAACCTCCGCCGCATGAGCCCGCAGATCGGATCTGAACCCGGCGCCGCCGGGCCGATCCTCGCCGTCCGTACCGGTATCCGGGCGACGCTCGTCGCCCGCGCCGAGCTCGGACTTGGGCACGACGTACGCGATCAAGCGCTGGTCCTGGGCGATGACGGTGGCGTGTGCGACGCCCTCATGCTGGGCCAGCACGCTTTCGATCTCCCCGAGTTCGATGCGGAAGCCCCGGATCTTCACCTGATCGTCGGCGCGGCCGAGGAAGTCGAGTGAGCCGTCCGGGTTCCATCGGGCGAGGTCCCCGGTACGGTACATCCGTGTTCCGGCGGGGCCGTACGGGTCGGCGATGAAACGTTCGGCGGTGAGGCCGGGGCGGGCCAGGTAGCCGCGTGCGAGTTGCACACCGGCCAGGTAGAGCTCGCCCACGGCTCCGGGTGGGACCGGCCGGAGGTCGGCGTCCAGGATGTATGTCCTGGTGTTCCAGACGGGTTTGCCGATTGGCACATCGGTGGAACCCGGGTGGATCTCGATGGCGGTCACGTCCACGGAGGCCTCGGTCGGGCCGTAGAGGTTGTGCAGTCCGGCGTCGAGCACCTGGTGGAATCTCGCGGCGAGCACGGCCGGGAGGGATTCGCCGCTGCACATCACCTGCCGCAGTGTCGAGCAATCGCGTGCGGTGGGTTCCTCAAGGAACGCCCGCAGCATCGACGGCACGAAATGGGTGGTGGTGATCGCTTCGGCCTGGATGAGGCCGGCGAGGTAGGCGGGGTCGCGATGGCCGTCGGGACGGGCGACGACCAAGGCCGCACCTGTGATCAACGGCCAGAAGAACTCCCAGACGGACACGTCGAAGCTGGACGGCGTCTTCTGCAGCACACGGTCGCCTGCCGTCAGCCGGTATGTGTCCTGCATCCAGAGCAGCCGGTTGACGATGCCTTCCTGCGGGACGACCACGCCCTTCGGACGCCCTGTCGAACCCGACGTGTAGATGACGTAAGCGGGATGCCGCGGATCATATGTCTCCGGCAGGTCACCCAGCGGACCCTCCGGGATTCCATCCCGGAGCACGCATACCGGGCCGGAGTCTCGCAGCATGAACGCCAGGCGTTCCTCCGGATAGTCGGGGTCCAGCGGCAGATACGCCGCCCCCGCCCGATGCGTGGCCAGCAAGGCGACCACCAGGTCGACCGACCGGGGCAGCGCGACGGCGACGGTACGCTCCGGCCCGGCGCCCATGCCCGCCAGCACCCTGGCCGCCGTCTCCACCCGTTGGTCGAGCTCCGCGTACGTCAGCCGCTGATCCTCGAAAACGAGAGCCGGCGCATCCGGCGTCCTGGCCGCTTGCGCCCGGAACAGTTCGGGGAGCGTGGTACCCGGCACCGGCTGTTTGGTGTCGTTCCAGCTGTTCAGTACCAGTTCGCGTTCGTCGTCGACGAGCACATCCAGGCCGCTGACCGGCCGATCCGGATCGGCTGTCACCTGCTCCAGCAGCTTCACCAGCCGCCGACCCATCCGCTCCGCCGTCACCTCGTCGAACAGATCGGAGCTGAACTCGATCCAACCCTCCAGAACATCGCCGCGCTCGATGAAGTCGAAACTGAGATCGAACTTGGCCGTCTCCTGACCCAGCGGCTCGGGCGCCACCCCCAGCCCCGGCAGATCCAGCGTGCCGTCCTGATCGCTCAGATAGACGACCATCACCTGGAACAACGGATGCCGCGCCAGCGACCTGACCGGATTCACCGCCTCCACCAGCCGCTCGAACGGCAGATCCTGATGCTCATAGGCGGCCAGATCCGTCTCCCGAACCCGCCCCAGCAACTCCGCGAACGTCGGCGCCCCGGAAACATCGGTCCGCAGCACGAGCGAGTTGATGAAGAAACCGATCAGATCTTCCAGATTCTCCTCGCCCCGCCCCGAGATCGGCGTGCCGAGCGGGATATCGTCACCCGCGCCGAGCCGGTGCAGCAACGCCGCCACCGCGGCCTGCGTGACCATGAACATGCTGACCCCATGGGCCCGGGCCAGCGCCCGCAACCCCCCGACCAGGCCAGGTTCGACGGTCAGCCCGACCGCACCACCCCGATAGCTGGCCTCACTCGGACGAGGCCGATCCACCGGCAACGGCAGCTCATCGGGAAGCCCCGCAAGCGCCCGCCGCCAGTAGTCCAGCTGGACATCCTGCGTGCTCTCCAGCGAATCCCGAGCCCACTGGGCGTAGTCGACATACTGCACCGGCAACGGCGCCCAACCGGGTGCCCTGCCCTCCCGCCGCGCCTGATACGCCTCGGCCAGATCCCGCCGCAACGGCAGATCCGACCACTCATCAGCGGCGATGTGATGCACCACCAGCAACAGCACATGCTCCCGCTCCCCCACCCGGAACACCGAAGCCCTGACCGGCACCTCCCGATCCAGCTCAAACCCACGCCCAGCCGCCGCAGCCAGCATCCCGGCCAGATCACGCACCCGGCCCTGATACCCGACCCCAAGCCCATCAGCCGAACCAGGCTCCCCGGCCAGGTCACGCTCCTCGCCCTGGCTCGCCAATCCACGCCCGGCCACCGGAGCAATCTCGCCCGCCGGACCGTGTCCCCTGCCCTGACGCTCCGCCCCGTGCTCTGCCTCCGAATCGAGGGCACCAGCCGAATGATCCGCTTCGCCATCCGGCCTGGGCTCGCCCTGGTGGTCGAACTGCCCGGCTGGCACGTCTTGCTCGACGTTCTCCACTTTGAGAACGACCCCGGCCTGCTCGGGCGTGAGCACCAGCTGATAAGCCTGCCCATCCCGTTCAGGGAAAACCGTCCGCAGGCTCTCATGCCGCGCCACCACATCCTGAAGCGCCACCTCCAGCGCGACCACATCCAGCTCACCGGTCAGCCGCCAAGCCATCGGAATGTTGTAAGTGGCATCCGGACCCTCCAGCCGATGCAACACCCACAGCCGCTGCTGCGCGAGGGACAAAGCCGGAAACTCAGGCCGCACCTCCAGCCGCGCCGGGCCAGGCCGCACCTGACCCCCTTGACGCAACCGCACGACAAGCCGCTCCGGAGTGGGCGCCTCAAAGACTTCACGCAGCGAAACCTCCGCACCCAAAACGGTACGAACCCGGCTGACCAGACGCATCGCCAGCAACGAGTGACCACCCAGCGCGAAGAAATCCGCATCCACTCCCACCCGCTCAACACCGAGAACAGCGGCGAACAACTCGCACATGATCTCTTCACGGGCGTCCCTGGGCCGCCGGCCAGCGGTGGAGACGTACGCGTCCGGGGTGGGCAGCGACCTGCGGTCCAGCTTCCCGCTGATCGACCGAGGGAGTGCGGCGAGTTCGACGAAGGCTCCCGGCACCAGGTGCTCCGGCACGCGTGCCGCGATGTAGGCGCGTAGTTCGTCGGCGTCGATCTGGGCGCCGACGACATACGCGACCAGTCGCCGTACTCCGGGTGTGTCTTCGCGGATGACGACGGCGGCCTGAGTGATGGCGGGATGACCGCGCAGGATGGTCTCGATCTCGCCGGGTTCGATCCGGAAGCCGCGCAGTTTGACCTGATCGTCTGCCCGGCCGACGAAGTCGAGAGTGCCGTCGACGCGGCGGCGGACCAGGTCACCGGTGCGATACAGCCGCCCCCCGGGTTCACCGAAGGGGTCGGCGACAAACCGTTCCGCCGTCAGCGCGGGACGGCCGAGGTAGCCGCGGGCGAGCCCTTCGCCGGACAGGTAAAGCTCGCCGGGAACTCCGGCCGGGGTGGGCTGCAGGGTCGCGTCCAGGACGTGTGCCCGGGTATTGGCGATCGGGGCGGCCCATTCGCGGGGGCCGTGCCAGCCGTAGGCGTCGACGGCGCATTCCGTCGGGCCGTACAGATCGTGCACGACCGTGTTCGGGAGGGCGCACAGTCTGGCCCAGAGTTCGGGCGAGGTGGCCTCGCCGCCGACCGCGAGGACCTTCGGCAGGTAGCCGTCCAGGAAGCCGTGGTGGATGAGTTCTTGCAGGTAGGTGGGGGTGAGGTCGATGAAGCCGAGCTCGTGGTCTGTCACGTAGTCGAGCAGCGCGGCCGGGTCGGTCATGGTGCGCTCGTCCAGAACATGCAGTTCGTGACCGGCGAGGAGCCAGAGCAGCGGCTCCCACGAACCGTCGAAACTGAACGAAGCCGCGTGCATCGCCCGCAGCACCCCCGGCCCAGCCGGATCGATGATGTCAACCCGATGCGACCCGAACAGGTTGCTCAGCCCTCGGTGCGTCCCGATGACGCCCTTCGGCATCCCAGTCGAACCCGACGTGTAGATGACATAAGCGGCGGAGTCCGGCGGCACGGACACGGGCGCGAGTCTCCCGCCGGGTTCGAGATCGTCGAGCGTGACCGAGCCGGGCAGGTCCAGATCGCCCGTGCTGAGAACGCATGCCGCACCCGTGTCGTCGAGCATGTACCGCAGGCGTTCCACCGGATATGCGGGGTCCAATGGCAGATATGCGGCGCCCGCGGCGAGCACGCCGAGAATAGCCGGAACCATCTCCGACCTGGGCAAAGCCAGGCCGACCACGTCCTCGAACCCGATCCCCCGTTGCTTGAGCATGCGGGCGATGCTGTCAGCGCGTACCGACAATTCCGCGAAGGTCAATCGCTCACTGCCGGTGACCAGAGCGGTCTGATGGGGTTTGTTCCAGGCGGCTTCGGCGAACAATTCCGGCACACTGCGCCGCTCGATCGGCCGCTCGGTGTCGTTCCAGCTGTTCAGGCGCTCTGCCGTGGTGAGAACCGAGAATCTGCTGATGGGAATCTCGGTTTCCACCGCCAAGTTTCCGAGCAGGGCGACGGCGCGCTTGGCGAGCGCCTGCGCGGTGCCTGGATCGCACCGATCGGTCGCGTATTCCAGGAGCAGGGTGATGTCGGAGACATGGTCGACGAACGTGAAGTCGAGGTCGAATTTGGCGGTCTCGATCCGGGTCGGCCACCACTCGGTGGCCAGGCCGAGCACGTCGGGGTCGCCATCCGGGCGGTAGTGGTAGCCCAGCATCACCTGAAATAGCGGGTTACGTCCGGGCACGCGGGGCGGGTTGATCGTCTCGACGAGGCGCTCGAAGGGCAGGTCCTGATGCTCGAACGCGGCCAGGTCGGCGTCCTTGATCCGGGCCAGCAGCTGGGCGAACGTCGGATCGCCGGAGAGATCGGCACGCAGCACCAGGGTGTTCACGAAGAACCCGACCAGGTCGTCCAGGTTCTCGTCGGTCCGTCCGGCGATCGGCGCACCGAGTGGAATGTCGTCTCCCGCGCCCATCCGGTGCAGCAGCGCCGCGACACCCGCTTGGAGAACCATGAACATGCTGGTCCCGGTTTCGGCGGAGAGGGCACGCAGTGCGCGAGCCGTACCGTCCGGCAGTTCTGCCCGGACCAGCCCGCCGCGGCCGTCCGGGGTGGCCGGCCTGGGGCGGTCGAGCGGCAGCGGGATCTCCTCGGGCAGGTCGTCCAGAACGCGGGTCCAGAACGCGAGCTGCCGTTCGCCGTCCCCGGCCAGGAGGCCGCTCTGCCAGAGCGTGTAGTCGGCGTATTGCACCGGCAGCGGCGCCCACCCAGGTTCGTTGCCGTTCTTCCTGGCCTGGTAAGCGATGTCCAGATCCGCGAGGAACGGCCGGTCGGACCATTCGTCGGTGGCGATGTGATGCAGCACGATCGCGACAACGTGATCGTCCGCCGCGACCCTGAGCACATCCGCCCGTACCGGCATCTCCGCGGCCAGATCGAATGGCCGCTGGACCGCTTCCCGGACCCGTTCGTCGAGCAGTTCCGGCGGGCAGTCCTGGACCGCGAAGCCCGGCTCGCCGTCCAGGATCAGCTGGTACGGCTCGCCCTCGTGCTCGGCGAAGACCGTGCGCAGCGTTTCATGCCGGCGGGCGACATCGGCCAGCGCCAGCCGTAACGCGTTCAGGTCCAATTCGCCGCGGAGTCGTACGACCAGCGGGAAATGGTAGGCGTCGCCGCCGCTGAGCCGCTCGGCCAGCCACAACCGCCGCTGGGCGGCCGACACCGGGACACGATCCGGGCGATCGGCCACCGCCGTCACGGGCGGCCGGGCGGGCTTGCCCGCCTCCGCGCGCACGGCCAGCTGCGCGGGCGTTGGCGCCTCGAACAGGTCGCGGATGGCGAGTTCGGCGCCGAGTTCGACCCTGGCCCGGCTGATCAGCCGGGTCGCCAGGAGCGAATGACCGCCGAGGTCGAAGAAGCTGTCCTCGGCGCCCGCCGAGGGAAGCGCGAGAACCTCGGCGAAGAGGCGGCAGAGCACTTCTTCCAGCGGGGTGCGCGGGCCGCGCCCGGTCGAGGTCACGACCGGCTCGGCGTCGGGAAGCGCGGCGATGTCGAGTTTCCCGTTGTCGTTCATGGGAAGCCGGTCGAGCACGACGAAGGCGCCCGGAACCATGTAGTCGGGTAGCTCTTGCCGGAGTTCGTCCCGGACTCTGGCCACCAGGCCGCCGGCCTGCCGGCCCGCCGCGGGAGCGTTCGTGTAAGGGGCGATACCTCCTCCCGGCCGATACAGCCCGGAAGTGACGCGGACCTCGCCGCGGACGAAGACCGCCTCAAACCTGCCGAACTCCGCGGACCAGGTGGTGAGCACCTGATATCCCTCCGCGTTTGCGACTTCCCGCAGCTCCTGGGGCGTAACACCGGCAAACGGGACACCCCGCTCGGTTCCAATCCGCCCATCCGGGACACCGGTCAGGCGCAGCGCGTTTTTGTCGGTGGGGCCGTGCACGATGTCCGCGTGTTCACCCAGCTCAGGGCTCCAGGCCCGCAGCAGCGCCGCCAGCCGATCCCGCCAGCGCGAGTCCGGCTCGGGCTCCTCGCCCTCGCGTGGCGAGGCCTCTTCTGCCGCAGGCGCGTGGTCGTGCAGTTCGAGCAGGGTCCGCCAGTCGAGGGTGGGTTCGTCGCCGAGGCGGAGGTCGGGGGCGTCGTCGTAGAGGACGACGTCGTAGCGGTAACGGGTGAGTTCGTTGTGGTGCCGTCCGCCCTTGGTGCGCACGTCGACGCCACGGCCGAGGGTGGTGAAGTAGTCGGGGTCGACCAGGAGCTCCTTCTCCAGGGCCAGGCCTCGGTCGGCGGCCCGCCGGATCTGGTGGGGGGTGGCCTCCGGCGTGGCGCGGGTCAGCTGAACAGCCGTGTGGAAGGTCCGGGCCGTGCGCAGGTCACGGACGTCACCGATGAACAAGGCGCCGCCGCGGGCCAGCAGGGGCATCGCGCCCTCGATGACCTCGGTGAGGTGGTCGGCGCTGGGGAAGTACTGGATGACCGAGTTGATGATGATCGTGTCGAAGTAGCCCGCAGGCAGGCCGTCGGTCGCGTCCGCGGGCTGGCAGCGCAACGTGACCTTGGCCGCCAGGGCCGGGTCGCGGCCCAGGTCCTCGCCGAGCTTGCGGATCACGGGGGCGGCCAGATCCGTCGCCCAGTACGCCTCCGCCTCCGGGGCCAGCTGGGACAGGAGCAGGCCGGAGCCGACGCCGATCTCCAGGACGCGGCGGGGGCGCAGCGCTCTGATCCGGGCGACCGTCTCCGCCCGCCACTCCCGCATGTGCTCGATCGGGATGGGGGCGCCGTCGTAGCTGCTGTCCCAGCCCGCGAAGTCCTCGGTGAAGACGGCGGTGTCGATCCGCTCGTACTCGTCGGAGTAGATTTCCCGCCATTCGCCGATCTGGGCGAGTTCGGCGGATTCCCGCTCCTGGCCGGTGAGTTCGGCGGGCACGAGGTAGGCGACCAGCCGCTGCCCGCCCGCGGGGTCGTCGCGGGCGATGACGGCGGCTTGGGCGACATCGGGGCGGCGGGTGAGCGCGGTCTCGATCTCACCGGGCTCGACCCGGTGGCCTCGGATCTTAACCTGGTCGTCGGTACGCCCCAGGAAGTCGAGGTTGCCGTCCGGGCGGCGGCGGACCAGGTCGCCGGTGCGGTAGAGGCGTTCGCCGGGCTGGCCGTACGGGTCGGCGACGAAACGTTCGGCGGTCAGGGCCGGGCGGCCGAGGTAGCCGCGGGCCAGGCCGATTCCCGCGATGTAGAGCTCGCCGGGGACGCCGTCGGGAACCGGGCGCAGCCAGCCGTCCAGGATGTGCGCGCGGGTGCCCCGGATGGGCCGGCCGACCGTGGAGGTGGCGCTGTCGTGGGTGCCGCCGCCGAGCGTGTTGATCGTGTACTCGGTGGGGCCGTACAGGTTGTAGCCGTAGGTGCCGTCGGTGTCGCGCAGCTTGCTCCACAGCGTTTCCGGCACGGCCTCGCCGCCGAGCAGCACGAGCGGAGGGCGATGCCCGGCCAGCAGCCCTTCCTCGATGAGCAGGTGGGCGTAGGTCGGGGTGACGTTGACGACGTCCACCCGGTGCCTCTCGCAGTAGGCGACCAGGGCCTGCGCGTCGCGGCGGAGCTCCTCGTCGCACACGTGCACCTCATGGCCTTCGACCAGCCAGAGCAGTTCCTCCCACGACATGTCGAACGCGAACGACACGGTATGCGCGATGCGCAGCCGCCGCCCGCCCGCCGACGCGACCGCCGGGTCGAAGATCTCCTGCTGATGGTTGATCTGCATGTTGGTCAGCCCGCGGTAGGGGGTGACCACTCCCTTCGGCCGCCCGGTGGATCCGGAGGTGTAGATCACGTACGCGGGATGTTCCAAGCTGAACGCCGGACGTTCCGCCTCGGTGATCGGCCCGGCGGGCAGCGCGGCCAGGCCGGTCTCCACCTCATCGAGCAGGATCCGCGGCATGTCCCCGGCCAGCCGGGCCGACACCGCCGTGGTCGAAAGCAGGAACAGGGGCCGCGCGTCGGCGAGCATCGCGGCCAGCCGGTCGTCGGGGTAGTCCAACTCCAGCGGGAGGTAGGCGGCTCCGGTGCGGAGCACGGCGAACAGCGCCGCCACCATGTCGATCGATCGCGGCAGCCCCAGCGCGACGATTCGCTCCGGCCCGGCGCCCTGGGCCAGCATCAGCCGGGCCAGGCGGTTGATCCGGGCGTCGAGTTCCGCGTAGGTGACCTTCTGGTCGCCGAATACCAGCGCGAGCGCGCCGGGGGTGCGCGCGGCCTGGGTGGCGAGCAGGTCGGCGATGGTCTCCTCGGGGACCGGGACCCGGCTGGGCTCCCATTCGCGCTCCAGCGCGGCGCGCTCGCCGGGGAGCAGCGGGTCGAGGCTGCCGACCGGCGCGTGCAGGTCGTCGGTGAGCCGCTCAAGCAGCAGGGCGAAGCGGTCGAGCAGGGTCCGTGCCCGCGCCTGGCCGATCAGATCCGGGCGGTGGGCGAGGGTGACCTTGAGGTTGCGGCCCGGAGTCACGATGAGGTTGACCGGGTAGTGGGTGGCGTCCACGTTGGCGACGGCGGTCGCGCCGTACCGGTCGTGGAGTTCGGCGAGGCGGTCCTCGGTGTCGGCGTCGCGCAGCACGAACAGGGTGTCGAACAGCCTGCGATGGCCGGTCTCGGCCTGGACGACCCCGAGACCGAGGTACTCGTACGGCATGAGCGCGAGCCGCTCACCCTGAATGCGGCGGAGCAGGGCGAGGACCGATTCGGCTGGGTCGAAGGTGACGCGGGCCGGGACGGTGTTGAGGAACATGCCGATGACGTTCTCGACCTCGGGCACCTCGCTGGGGCGCCCGGCCACGGTCGTGCCGAACACCACGTCGGTGCGGCCGGTCGCGCTCGCCAGCACCAGCGCCCAGGCGGCGTTCAGCACCGTGTTGAGGGTGAGGCCGTTGGCCCTGGTGGCCGCGCGCAGCCGATCGGTGAGCTCGGCGGGCAGCTCGGTGTCGAGGCTGTCCGGGATGACGGGTTCCTTGCCCGCCTCGGCGAGCAGGGTCGGTTCGGCGAGACCGTCGAGGGCGGCCCGCCAGGCGCGGGTGGCGACGGCTGCGTCCTGGGCCGCCAGCCAGGTGAGGTAGTCGCGGTAGCTGCCCGGGGGCGGGAGGGCGCGGTCGTCGCCGGTCGCGTACAGGGCGAAGAGCTGGGCGAAGAAGAGCCAGGCCGACCAGCCGTCCCACAGCAGCAGGTGGCGGCCGACGACCAGCCGGTCTCCCCGGTCTTCGCCGAGCCGGATCAGGAGCAGGCGGAACAGCAGCGGCCGGGCCGGGTCGAACCGGCGGGTGCGCTCGTCCGCGATCACCTCGGCCATCCGGGCGTCCCGCTCGTCCTCCGGCAGGCGGGACAGGTCGACGACGTCCAGCGGGATCTCCGGGTCGGTCACGATGAACTGCACCGGCTGGCGCAGGCCTTCGCTGGTGAACCCGGCGCGCAGGCTGGGGTTGCGGCCGAGCAGCGCGCGGACCGCGTGGCGCAGCCGGTCGGCGTCGAGCGAGGTGGCGAAGTCGAAGGATTCGTGGACGGTGTAGACGTCCAGGGCTCCGTCGTCGTAGGTGGCGTGGAAGAAGAGGCCTTCCTGCAGGGGTGCCAGCGGCCAGATGTCGGCCACCGCGCCGAGCCGGCGCACCCGATCGGTCTCCTCGGCGGTGAGGGAGAACGTGTCGGCGGCGGGAGCGGCCGCCGCGACGACGGGAGCGGTCGCCGCCAGGGCAGCCGGAGTCCGGTGTTCGAAGACGTCGCGCGGGCTCAGGTCGAGCCCGGCCCGGCGGGCCCGGCTGGAGACGCCGATGGAGCTGATGCTGTCGCCGCCGAGCAGGAAGAAGTCGTCGTCGGCGCTGACCCCGGGCAGCTTCAGCACGGCCGCGAAGATCTCGGCGAGCAGCTGTTCGCGTGGGCTGCTGGGAGCCCGGCCGCCGGTCTGGGTCCCCGTGGGGGCGGGCAGGGCGTCACGGTCGAGCTTTCCGCTGGGGCTCAGCGGCAGGTCGTCCATGAGCACGTACGCGGTGGGCACCATGGCCGGGGGCAGCGCGGCCTCCAGCGACTCCCGCAGGGCGATCTCGGCCGGGCGCGCCCCACCGGCCGGAACCAGGTAGGCGACAAGGGACGCGCCGTGCACGGTCACCGCAGCGCGGGCGACCTCGGGCAGGCGGACCAGCGCGGCCTCGATTTCACCGAGTTCGATGCGGTTCCCGCGCAGTTTGATCTGGCGGTCGGTGCGTCCGAGGTAGTCGATCGTGCCGTCCTCGCGGCGGCTGACCAGGTCGCCGGTCCGGTACATGCGGGTGCCCGGCTCGCCGTACGGGTCGGCGACGAAACGCTCCGCGGTCAAGCCTGGGCGGGCGTGGTATCCGCGGGCGAGTTGCACACCGCTCAGGTGGAGCTCGCCGGGGACTCCGGCGGGGACGGGCCGCAGGCAGAGGTCCAGGACGCGAAGCCCGGTGTTCCAGACCGGGCGGCCGATGGGAACCACCGTGCGCTGGTCTTGGAGACGCTGGTCGGCAGGAGATTGCCCGTGTGTGGTTTGACCATTCTTGGGCTGATCCGGCAGAGACTGATCGCCCGGGCGGTTTGGGCGGTCAGGCGCAGTGCCGTCGGTCGAGGTGCGGCTGAGTATGTTCCCGCATGGGTGGTAGGTCACGTCCACCGCGGCTTCGGTGGGGCCGTACAGGTTGTGCAGGGGCGCACCGGTCAGGGCCAGCCAGCGGGTCGCGGCCGAATTCAGCAGCGCCTCGCCGCTGCTGAACACCCGGCGCAGGCTCGCCGCCCAGCTCGGGTCGGTGGTGATCTCGTCGGCCGCCAGGAACGCCTCCAGCATCGACGGCACGAAATGCATCGTCGTGACGCGCTGCTCACGGATCAGCCCGGCCAGGTAGGCGGGATCCTGATGCCCGCCCGGCTTGGCGAAGACGACGGCCGCACCTTCGCACAACGCCCAGAAGAACTCCCAGACGCTCACGTCGAACCCGGCCGGGGTCTTCTGCAGCACCCGATCGTCGGCGGCGAGACCGTACTCGGCCCGCATCCACGCCAGCCGGTTGACGATCGCCCGGTGGGTGACGACAACGCCCTTGGGCCGTCCGGTCGAACCCGAGGTGTAGATCAGGTAAGCGGGGTGGTCCGGCCCAGCCGCCTCGGTCTCGGATCGGGCCTTGTTCGCAGCGGTCTCCGCCGTGATCTGGCCGCGGCAGTCGGGCACTTCCAGTGCGGCGAATTCGACGATGTCAGGGGTGTCCATCACCAGGCGGGTGAGTCCCGACGTCTCGGGGAGCCGGGATATGGCCGCCGTGGTGGTCACGATGGTGCGGGCCCCGGAGTCGGCCAGCATGTAGGCGACCCGGTCGGCGGGGTAGTCCAAGTCCAGGGGGAGGTAGGCGGCGCCGGACTTGAGGACCGCGAGAAGGGCGACCATCAGGTCGGCCGATCGGGGCACGGCCACCGCGACGACTTGCTCTGGGCGGGCTCCGGCGGCGCGGAGGTGGCGCGCGAGGGTTTCGGCGCGAGCGTCGAGTTCGGCGTAGGTGAGGTGATCGCCGTCGTAGATGACGGCGGTGGCGTGGGGGGTTCTGGCCGCTTGCGCGGCGAAAGCCGCGGCCAGGGTGGTCTCGGCGACGGCCACGGACGCCCCGGTGGGGTGGGCGGTGGCCAGTTCTTCGTGGGAGAGCAGGTCGAGGCTCGACACGGTCTGGGACGGGTCCGCGGCGATCACGCGGAGGATGCGTACGAGGCGGTCGGCGATGCCGCGCACGGCGGTGGAACCGAGCCGCTGGGCGTGGTACTTGAGGACGAGGTCGAGGCGGCGGCCCGGCTTCACGATGAGAGCCAGCGGGTAATGCACGGTGTCGTGGAACGCGTGGCCGGTGATCCGGACGGTTCCCGACGGGTCGGTGAGGTTGGCTTCCGCCGGATAGTTCTCGAACACCACGAGAGTGTCGAACAAGTCGCCGCCGCCGGAGTGACCGGCCAGCCGGTGGAGTTCGGCCAGGCCGAGGTGCTGGTGGTCGAGCAGGGCGGTCTGCTCCTCCTGCAGGCGTGCCAGCAGTTCGCCCAGAGTCGAGGCGGGACGCCACCGGAATCGGGTGGGCAGCGTGTTGATGAACAGGCCGACCATGGATTCGACGCCCTCGACTTCGGCGTCCCGCCCCGAGACGGTGGTGCCGAACACCACGTCCTCCTGGCCCGCCGACCGTCCTACCAGCAGGCCCCAGGCGGTCTGGACGAGCGTGCCCAGGGTGACACCGTGCTCCCTGGCCCGGCCGGCGAGCCGGGCGGTGACGTCCTCGCCCAACTCGACCCGGACCTGTCCGGGCACCGGAGCGCCGGGGGCGATCGGGCTGGTGAGCATACGCGTGGGCGCGTCGATCCCCGCCAGCGCGCCCGCCCAGACCTGCCGGGCGGCCACCTTGTCCCGCTCCCCCAGCCGCCGCAGATGTGCTCGGTACGGCGTGACGCCCGGCAGTTCCCCGGAGGTCCCGTAAAGCGCGAGCAGCTCTCGATGCAGCACGGGCAGGGACCAGCCGTCCGCGACGATGTGGTGGAAGGTCAGCACCAGGCGGCTCGATTCGGGCCCGACCCGGAGCAGCGCGCAGCGAACGAGCGGGGGGCTGCCCAGATCGAAGGGTTCCGCCCGCTCCTCAGCCGCGACGGCGGCCACCGGCACCCCTTCGACCTCACGCCAGGGAAGCTCCAGCCCGGCCGCGATGATCTGCAGCGGCCGCCCGTCAGGGCCGAGCCGGAAGCAGGCGCGCAGCGGCGCGTGCCGCTGCAGCAGCAGCTGCGCCGCTTGCCGCAACGCCGGGCCGTCGACCGGCCCGGTCAGCTCGATGACCTGCTGCACGACATAGGCGTCCGCGTCGGCGCCGTCGACCAGCGAGTGGAAGAAGAATCCCTCCTGGAGCGGGCTCAGCGGCAGCAGTTCCTCCACCACCACCGGATGCTCGCCCTGCACCCGGGCGAGGTCCGTTTCCGCCAGCACCACCAGCGGTCCGGCGATCTCCTCGGCGTCGACACGATCCACCGCGACCGCCGCGAGGGCGGCCACCGTGCGGTGGCGGAACACGTCCCTGGAAGTCAGCCGCAGCCCCGCCGCACGCGCCCCGACGAGCAGCCGGATCGCGGTGATGCTGTCCCCGCCGAGCGCGAAGAAATCGTCGTCGATGGTCGCGGTCTCCACGGCGAGCACCTGCGCGTACAACCGGCACAGCAGCTCTTCCCGGGGATCGCGCGGGGCGCGCCCGGAGCTCAGGGCGCCATAGTCGGGAGCCGGGAGGGCCGATGCGTCGATCTTGCCGCTCGACGTGACCGGAATCCGGTCGATAGGGACGAACGCGGCCGGGACCATATAGTCCGGCAGCCACTCGGTGGTATATGCCCGCAGCGTCCGCATCAGGGCGGCGACATCACGGAACGGCGCGGGTGTGTTGGCGAGCGGTGCGATACCGCTGGGCCGGTACAGCGGCCCAGCGACCGCGAATGTTCCGGTATAACTGTCCGTCTCGCCCGCGAAGCGGCCGGTGCCGTCAACCCGTCCGCCGTGGCGGAAGATCACATCGAGGCTGCCGTCGTCGGCATGGCCGGTCCACGTGACGGTCAATCGGTAGCCGAGCCGCCCGGCCAGCGCGTACAGAGTCTCGGGGTCGGGCCCGGGAAGGGCAGCGGCGGAGCGGCTGTCATCCTGAATGGAGCCGAGGGCCGCCAAATCGTCGGCCAAGCGGACGTTGGGGATGCCGGTCACCCGCAGTTGGGCACGGCCGCCGGCCAGATGCGCGTCCAAGGCCGGAAGGCCGCCAAGGGCGGCCCAGCTGATCTCGAAAGTGTCCGGGGCAAGGACGATCGCGCCAGAATCGCCGGGATCCGGCAGCGCGACAGCCGGGGCCAAGGTCCGGCGGAGGACCACGTCGTAGCGGTAGCGGGTGAGTTCGTTGTGATACTTGCCGCGTTTGATCCGGATGTCCGCGGTAAGTCCCGGAAGGGCGGCGAAGTAGTCGGGGTCGAGGAGGAGCTCGCCTTCCCAGACGATCGAACGGTCGACGGCGGTGCGCAGTGCCTGCTTGTCGGCGGCGGTTACCTCGGCGGAGGTGCGGCGAGTTTCGACGGCGGCGCGGAGGCAGCGGAGCAGGCGGAGGTTCCGGACATCGCCGATGAACAGGACGCCGCCGGGGGCGAGCAGGGCGGAGGCCTGGCGGATGACCTTGGTCAGGTAGTCGGCGCTCGGGAAGTACTGTGCGACCGAGTTGATGATGATCGTGTCAAAGGAGGCCTCGGGGAGCCCGGTCATATCGTGGGCGGGCTGAGCGCGGAGTTCGACCCGGCCGGCCAAGTCGGAGGGCAGTTGGGCGCGCAGCGCGGTGACGGCCTCGGCGGAGAGGTCGGTTCCCCAGTAGTCCTCACAGACCGGGGCGATGCGGGACAGCAGCAGACCGCTGCCGACGCCGATCTCCAGCACGCGGCGGGGCCGCAGATCGAGGATGCGGGTCACGGTCGCGTCCCGCCATTCGCGCATCTCCTCCACGGGGATGGGGAGCCCGTCGTACATGCTGTTCCAGCCGGCGAAGTTCTCCTGGAAGTCATCGGTACCGGCCGCCTGGTAGAGCAGCTCGTGCAGGTCCTTCCAGTCGCCGACGCGTTCGATCTCGTCGCTTCCGCGCAAGGCGGGCACGACGTACGCGGCGAGCCGGCGGTCGCCGGGACGATCCTCGCGGACGACGACGGCGGCCTGGTCGACGGCCGGATGGCCGCGCAGGACCGATTCGATCTCGCCGGGCTCGATGCGGAAGCCGCGGATCTTGACCTGGGAGTCCGCCCGGCCCAGGAACTCCAGCCGTCCGTCCTGCCGCCAGCGGACCAGGTCGCCGGTGCGGTAGAGGCGCTCACCCGGCGCGCCGAACGGGTCGGCGACGAAGCGTTCCGCGGTGAGGCCGGGCCGTCCGAGGTATCCCCGGGCCAGGCCCGCGCCGCCCAGGTAGAGCTCACCGGTGACCCCGGCGGGAACTGGCTTGAGCCGGGCGTCCAGCACGTACGCCCGGGTGCCCGGGTCGGGCACGCCGATGGGCACGATCGACCCGGGTGCGATGTCAGGGTCGCAGAGACCGAGAGTGGAGTTCGTTGTGGCCTCGGTCGGGCCGTACGCGTTGAACATCATCCGGCCGCGGGCGTACCGGGCGACGAGTTCGGGCGAGACGCGTTCGGTTCCGGCGAGGAGTGTGGCGGTCGGCGGCAGGAGCACCTCGTCGGGCAGGGCGTCGAGCAGCGCCGGGGGGAGAATCATGAACGTGATGTCGTTGGCGGTCGCGTAGTCGGCGAGCGGGGCGCCGGGGACGCGGCGCTCGGACGGCACGACTACCAGGCGTCCGCCGGAGAGCAAGCCCAGGCAGAGGTCCCAGAAGGCGACGTCGAAACCGGGCGAGGCGAACTGCAGCACCCGGCTGTGCGGACCGATGCCGAAACGTTCGCGCTGGGTGGCGACCAGTTTGGCGACACCGGCATGCGAGAGCACCACGCCCTTGGGGCGACCAGTGGAGCCGGATGTATAGATGACATAGGCCGCGTTGCGGACATCCAGCCGGCCGCGATCGGCTTCGGTGGGATCGTGGCAGGGGTGGCCGGCCAGCTCACGTACCGTCTCGGGCGTGTCGAGCACCAGGACAGGCAGGCCGCCCACGTGCGAAGGTCCGTCCTCACGTGGAAGGCCATCCCCGCGTGGGATGTCGTCCACCATGTCCGTTGTCGTGACCAGGCAGGTCGGTGCGGCGTCGCCCAGCATGTAAGCGATTCGGTCCGGTGGGTAGTCGGTGTCCAGTGGCAGGTAGGCGGCACCGGACTTGAGGACGGCCACCTGGGCCACGATCAGCTCGGCCGACCGGGGCACGGCGAGACCGACGACCCGTTCGGGTCCGGCGCCTCGGGTGATCAGGGCGTGGGCCAGCCGGTTGGCGCGCTCGTCGAGTTCTGCGTAGGTGAGCCTGGTTTCCTCGAAGACCAGCGCGATCGAGTCCGGGCGCAGCCGCACTTGCTCGGCGAACATCTCAGGCCAGGTGAGCGGGGGCACCGAATGGCCGGTGGCGTTCCAGTCGAGCAGAATGCGCTGCCGCTCCTCGGGGCCGAGCAGCTCCAGTTCCCCGATCGCCGCCTCCGGCCGGTCCTGACCGGCCGCCAGCAGGTGAACGTAGTGCCCGAGCAGGTAATCGATGTCCGCGGCTTGGAACTGCCCGGCTCGGCTTCGCACCTGGACCTCGTCCGGCCCCACCTCGAGCGGAAGGTCCAGCACGCCAAGCCCTCGGACACCCTCGCCGACCGTCAGGACGACCGGTACGCCGCCCGGACATGTGATCTGCGCGCGCACCTCGGCGAAGCTCGTCTCGGAGGTGATCCGCAGGTGGAGGGGCAAGCCGTCATGCTCGATCGTGAGGTCGGTGCCGCCGCCGTAACGGTGCAGCAGGGCCGCGTACGCCGCGAGCGCTTCCTCCCTTTTCGGAGTACGGATGAGCTGCCGACGCCAGAACTCCATCGATTCCTCGATACCGGACACCGAAGACCAAGCCTCCCAGACTGTACGAACAGGCCCCAATCAGGCCCGGATCCATGCCGCGTACTAAGGTAAGCATTACCTAAGTGGATGGGAAGTCCCTAAGCATAGAAATAAGGCGTGCCTAACCTAAAATCATGAAGGTGGAGACGACTCGGTTGACTCGGTACAAGGGGCTTGGCCCGGCCCTGTTAGTAGTGGGCCTGGGCATGTCTCTCCTCGTGCTCTGCTTGCTCTCGCTCGCGCTCGGGGCTCTCAGCGTGCCCGTTGACCAGGTCGTTCAGGCATTGCTCGGGGCTCCGGGCGATCGGACCGTGGAGAACGTGATCTGGTCGGTCCGGGTGCCGCGCACCCTGCTCGGCCTCACGGCGGGCGTCGCGCTCGGGTTGTCGGGGGCGCTCATGCAGGCGCTCACCCGCAACCCACTCGCCGACCCCGGCCTGCTGGGCGTGACCGCGGGGGCGTCGTTCGCGATAGTCGGCTCGGTCGCCCTGCTGGGGATCGGCTCCCTCCTGGGTTTCATCTGGTTCGCCCTGGCCGGAGCGCTGATCGCGAGTGTCATCGTCTACTCGCTGGCCGGATTGGGCCGGTCGGGGCTGACGCCGGTGAAGCTCGCCCTCGCGGGGATCGCCGTCACCTCACTGCTCTTCTCGATCACGAACGCGATCGTGCTGGTCGACCCGGAGGCGCTCAACCGTTACCGGTTCTGGTCGGCGGGTTCACTCGCCGGGCAAACCGGGGACGTTGTCGGGGAGATCCTGCCGTTCGTCATCGCCGGGACAGTCCTCGCCCTGGCCTGCGCGCCCGCGCTCAACAGTCTGGCGCTAGGGGACGATGTGGCCGTCTCGCTGGGGCGCAAGGTGGGCCTGATCCGCGTGCAGGGCGTGATCGCGATCATGCTGCTCACCGGCGCGGCGGTGGCCGTGATCGGACCGGTGGTGTTCATTGGGCTGGTCGTTCCCCATGTGGCCCGCGTGCTGGCACAGCAGGCCGGGCTCGGACCTGATCACCGCTGGCTGCTGCCGCTGTCCGCGATGCTCGCTCCCTGCCTGCTCCTGGCCGCCGACATCCTCGGCCGGACGCTCGCCAGGCCCGCCGAAATCCAGGCGGGCGTCCTTATCGCCTTCATAGGCGGCCCGTTCTTCATCGCCCTGGTCCGCCGACGCCGCCTCGCGGAGATCTGAACATGACCCATCCCCCATCTGCCGATCCCCCGATCCAAGCGTCCGAGACCCGATCCCGCGGCCCTCGGACTTTGGAGGCGGCACCGCCCGGATCCCAGACACCCGGTGTCCAGCGCCTTGGCGACCGGCGGCATTTCCGGCTGGCGATGCCTCCGGTGTCCGGAACATTGCGGCTCCGGTTGGTGGCGGTATGCCTGACGCTCACCGCCGGGACCTTCGTCGCTTTCTGCTGGCTGCTCTCCGTCGGCGACTACCCGATCACGCTGCCCGAGGTCGTCCAGGCACTGGCGGGTTACGGCGACCCCGGCACCATGGTCGTCGTCCGCGAGCTCCGGCTCCCGCGCGCGGCGGCCGGGCTGCTCGTCGGCCTCGCGTTCGGCATCTCCGGCGCGCTGTTCCAGACCATGGCCCGCAATCCGATGGCCAGCCCGGACGTCATCGGCCTCATCCAGGGTTCCGGCACCGCCGTCGTCGCCAGCATCATGCTCGGCTGGACCGGCGGGCTGGCCATCCAGACCATCGGCCTGGCCGGAGCGCTCGCCACCGCCCTCATCGTCTACCTGCTCGCCTGGAAACGCGGCACCACCGGTTACCGGATCATCCTGGTCGGGATAGGCGTGTCCTGGATGTGCACCAGCGCCACTGACTATTTGATCGCGCGCGGCGGCCAGTTCCAGGCGCAGGCCGCGGTCGGCTGGCTGGTCGGCAACCTCAACGGCCGCGACTGGACTCAGGTCGTCCCGCTCGCGCTCGCGTGCGCCGTCCTGATCCCGGCCGCGCTGCTGCTCGGAAGGCTGTTGCGTACGCTCCAGCTCGGGGACGACGTGGCCGCCGGGCTCGGCACACCGGTCCAGCTGACCCGGCTCGGGCTGATGCTGACCGGGGTCGGACTGATCGCCTTCGGCACTGCGGCGGCCGGTCCCATCGCGTTCGTGGCACTCGCCGCCCCGCAGATCGCGCAGCGGCTGGCCGGGACGGCGTGGCCGCCCACGCTGGCCTCCGGCCTGACCGGCGCGCTGGTGGTGCTGGTCTCCGACGTGGTGGCCGCCCGGCTGATCCCCGGCGCGGAATTGCCGGTCGGTATCGTCACCGGCGTGCTCGGCGCGCCGGTTCTGCTCTGGTTGCTCATCCGCGCCAACCGCGCGGGATCTGGAGGCTGAACGGCATGTACGACCCTGACCTGCGGGCCTCCGCCCTCCACCTGGCCTACGACGACCGCCCGGTCATCCAGGATCTCGACGTCGCCGTCCCCCCGGGCCGGATCACCGCCATCGTCGGCGCGAACGCCTGCGGCAAGTCCACCCTCCTGCGCGCCCTCGCCCGCCTCCTCTCCCCCCGCCAAGGCACGGTACGGCTGGACGGCCGGGCCCTCCACTCCATCCCCACCAGGGAACTCGCCCAGCGCCTCGGCATCCTCCCGCAGGCTCCGGTCGCCCCCGAGGGCATCACGGTCATCGACCTCGTCACCCGTGGCCGGTCGCCGCACCAGACCTGGTGGCGGCAGTGGTCGAAGGCCGACCAGCAGGCCGTCCAGGACGCGCTGGACGCCACCGGCGTCGCCGACCTGGCCGACCGCGCGGTCGACGAGCTCTCCGGCGGTCAGCGGCAGCGCGCCTGGATCGCGATGGCCGTCGCCCAGGGCACGCCCGTCCTCCTCCTCGACGAGCCCACCACATTCCTGGACATGGCCCACCAGGTGGACGTCCTGGACCTGATCACCGACCTCAACCGCCGCGAGAACCGCACCATCGTCATGGTCCTGCACGACCTCAACCAGGCCTGCCGCTACGCCGACCACGTGATCGCCATGAAGTCCGGCCGAATCGTCACCGAAGGCACCCCCACCGACGTCATCACCCCGGAAACGGTCGAAGAGGTCTTCGACTTACGCTGCCAGATCACCACAGACCCGGTCAGCGGCACCCCTCTGATCATCCCGATCGGCCGCCACCACACCGGCGAGAACGACCCGATCCCCCACCGGTGGGCGACGCGATAACAGGTCGTCGGGTTGCTCGCCGTTATCCGGCGCCGTTCACGCAGATGGTGGTTCTCGCCGCAGCGGCGCCAAGAGCAGCGGCGGCATTCAGACCGGCAATAACGACCTCAGCGAGGCGCGAGGCAGAAAGCTCCGGCGTCGTTGGGCAACCTGCCCAATTTCACGCCTGTCGCCGGAAGGGACAGGGGACCGCTAGGTGGCAGGGTCGGTTGGAGGGTAGGCGCACGTCCGCCGGTTCAGCGAAGTGAGCAGAAATCCCCACCGGTAATTTGGCGTGGATGCGCGGTGACGCCCCGGCTTCACTACGGGCACGGCAGGAACGACCCGCCGAAGATCACACTGGGGGCACCCCATGCGCATCGGCATGTCCGCCACCCTGGCGGCGCTCGCCCTCGCCGCCATCCTCTCCGCCATCGGCAGCACGCCCGCCACGGCGACCGGCAACCGGGATCGCATCGCGTCCGTGCTGCTTCCGCCGATGTCGCCGTACAGATACATGATCAAGGGGGATCGGTTCACGGTCACCACCAAGGTCAGTCCGGACGCGATCCGCTTGAAGCTCTGGAAGATGCCGTCGGCGAACAATGCGTTCAATGTGCACGGCCTCTGGTTCTTCGCTCCTGTGCCGCAGCGTCCAGGGGCGTACTACCTGGAGAACCGTGACGGGGGCTGTTTGGACATCATTGACGGCATCTCCACCGTCATCGGCACCGATCTGGCCCTTCGCCCGTGCGATGGCACCCGGAGCCAGCAATGGTCCACCCCGTATCGGGATGGCCGCTGGGCGCTGAGGAATCAGTGGAGCGGCCTGTATGGAGCGGTCAAGCTTCCGATCGCCGAGAACAAGGTACTGACCCAGCAGCGGACCGGTTCCTTCGAGGAGCTCTACTTCCAGATGCCCTTCTTCTCATCCTGGCCGTCCACGGCGGACGCCTACCGATAGGAGCCGCAGGTCACAGACCCAAGTCACTCAGACCGGGGTGGTCATCGGGGCGGCGGCCAATGGCCCAGTGATACTTGCGATCGGCTTCGTTGATCGGAAGGTCGTTGATGCAGGCGTAGCGGTGCGCCATCAGGCCCTCGTCGTCGAACTCCCAGTTCTCGTTGCCGTACGAGCGATACCACTGGCCGGAGTCGTCATGGCTTTCGTACGCGAAACGGACCGCGATGCGGTTGCCGGTGAAGGCCCACAGCTCCTTGATGAGCCGGTAGTCCAGCTCCCTGTTCCACTTCCTGGTCAGGAAGGCGATGATCTCCTCGCGGCCGTTGAGGAACTCGGCGCGGTTGCGCCACCGGCTGTCGACGGTATAGCCGAGCGCCACCTTCCCGGGGTCTCGGGTGTTCCAGGCGTCCTCAGCCAGGCGCACCTTCTCCATCGCGCTCTCCCGGGTGAAGGGCGGCCGTACCGACGAGGTCATGACTTCCTCCAGCGACAAAGGCGCGGCGACCGCCGCTGACGCCGTTGTTCCGCAACATCGGTCTACGCACCCCCAAGATCAGGCCAAGGTGTGAGAACCACTCCAACGCCCCACCGGGCTCCATCGCGTTCTAGGATCTGGCCGTGATCGCTGAGCTGGAATGTGTCGTCCTGGACTGCCCCAATCCGATGGAACTCGCCACGTTCTATCAGTCGCTACTCGGCGGGGCCGTCAACCAGCCGGATCGGCGGTGGTCGCTCGACGACGACTGGGCAACGCTGCACGCGCCGTCCGGTCTCGTGATCGCCTTCCAACGGGCGGCGGACTACCAGCCTCCGCAGTGGCCGGACCCGCTCCGGCCTCAGCAGTTCCATCTGGACTTCGGCGTCCCGGACCTGGATCGAGCGCAGGAGCAGGTGCTGTCCTGGGGCGCGACCGTCTTGGATGAAGGTCCTGCTGGACGAAGCTGGCGTATCTACGCGGACCCAGCAAGTCATCCTTTCTGCCTGGTCCGCCAGAAAAAGACCCCGCCTACGGATGGCCGGTCAGATAGCCCCCCATGGTCTTGAAGTAATCGATGGCGGCGTGTTCGGTCCCGTCGTCCGTTCTGACGCGCTTCACCAGAAGACCTGGGCTCCGGCCGTTGCGGGCGTCGACCCCCGCGACAATGACCACGCCGTCGCCCTCGCGGATGAAGATACGGCCGGGCGTCCCCCCGTACCGAGCCTGGGAGACGGCGGCGGAGACGATGCGCAGGCGCTCGCCCCGGCAGAACGTGTACGCGTTCGGGTAAGGGTCGGATTGTGCCCGGATGAGGCGTTCCAGATCCTCGGCCGGCCAAGTCCAGTCGATCCGGCTGTCCTCGACCGCCCGCTTGTGAAAGAAACTGGCGGCACTCCGATCCTGCGGAGTCCATTCCGCATTGCCCGAATCGATCAGTTCAAGGGCGTCATGAACGATCGGCGCGATCAGATCGACCGTACGGAAGAACAGATCGGTCGCGGTGTCACCCGGCCCGACCGGCACCGCCCGCTGCACCAGAATGTCACCCGCGTCGAGTTCGGCGTTCATCCGATGCGCCGTCACCCCGACCTCCTTCTCCCCATTGATAAGCGCCCAGATCAGCGGCGAGAACCCGGCATACGCGGGCAGCAGCGAGTCATGCACGTTCAGGGTCCCATGCACCGGCAGATCGAAGATCTCCGGCGGTAACCAGGTACGCCAGTTGTTGGCGACGATGAGATCCGGCGCGAGCTCACGGATCACGTCGGCCAGGTCGGTGGGCCGGTTCCGGAGCAGCGCCGGCACGCCGCTCTCCGCCGCCAGATCGGCCACCGAATCATCCCAGATCTTCTCGTACGCGTGCTCGCTCCGCGGATGCGTGACCGCCAGGACCACCTCATGCCGGGAGTCCAGCAGAGCCTGCAGCGTGCGGTGTCCCCAGGTCTGATAGCCGAACATGACTACCCGCATGGTGTGGTTTCCTCTCCATCGCGACCTTGTTGCAAGGTAAGGCTAACCTTATCTACCATACGAGCGATGAAGGAGGCGATGTCGCGGTGACCACGCTGCGCACCGGGCCGGAAGCTGTTTACGACGTGCTGGGGATCGGCTTCGGGCCGTCCAACCTGGCGTTGTCCATCGCGATCGAGGAGCACAACAACACATCCGGAGACGTGATCACCGCCGGTTTCCTGGAGCGGCAGCCGCAGTTCGGCTGGCATCGGGGCATGCTGCTCGACGACGCGACCATGCAGGTGTCGTTTCCGAAGGACCTGGTCACCATGCGGAACCCGGCCAGCGACTTCAGCTTCCTGTGCTACCTGCGGGAACGTGGCCGTTTGGTGGACTTCCTCAACCAGAAGACGCTGTTCCCGTTACGCGCCGAGTTCCATGACTACTTCGAGTGGGCGGCGGCCCGGATGCGGCACGTTGTGGAGTATTCGGCGGAGGTCCTGCAGATCGAGCCGGTCAGGGCCGAAGGCGGCGAGATCCGCTGGTTCGACGTCACCAGCCGCGATCCCGACGACCCGGGCCGCACGGTGGTGCGCCGCGCCAGGAACATCTGCGTGGCGGTCGGTCTGGAGCCCCACCTGCCGCCGGGAACCGTACTCTCCGATCGGGTCTGCCACACCAGCGAGCTGATCCCCCGGGTCGCCGGGATGGCCGGCGCGCCGGTCCGCCGGGCGCTCGTCCTGGGCGCCGGGCAGAGCGCGGCCGAGGCGGTCGATTACCTGCACCGCGTCTTCGCCGACGCCGAGGTCTGCGCGGTCTTCGCCAAGTACGGCTACACGCCCGCCGACGACACCCCCTTCGCCAACCGCATCTTCGACCCGGAAGCGGTGGACGTCTACTACACCTCCCCGCCCGAGGTGAAGCAGTCCCTGCTGGAGTACCACCGGAGCACCAACTACTCGGTGGTCGACTCCGAACTGATCGAATCCCTGTACGCGACCATGTACCGCGAGCAGGTCCACGGCCGGAAACGCCTGCGCATGATGAACGTCTCCCGGATCCGGGACGTACGCGAACAGGACGGGCGGCTCGCCGTCACCGTGGAGTACCTGCCGACCGGCGAGCACGAGGTCCTCGACGCCGACCTGCTGGTGCACGCCACCGGCTACCGCCCGCAGGACATCGGCGCCCTGCTCGGCGAGACCGCCAAGCTCTGCCTGCGCGACGACGAGGACGCGATCCGGGTGGACCGCGATCACCGCGTCAAGGTCGCCCCCCAGGTCACCGCCGGAATCTACCTGCAGGGCGGCACCGAACACTCGCACGGCCTCACCTCGACGCTGCTCTCCACCACCGCCATCCGCGCGGGCGAAATCCGCGACTCCCTGCTCGCCCAGCGCAGCCTCACCGCGAACTAGCGCGGCATCGCGTTCCAAGTCCGCAAAACAGACAAACTAGGATGCAAAATCTAGCGTAAATTACGCAAGCTACTTCTCAGTAGCACACACTTCGCGCCACATATTACGCAATATGCCACTAAACGGCGCTTCACGACAGCAACAGGGCGTTCACTGCCGCGCGTCCAGAAGTCTTGACACCATCAACCACTGATGGAACTCTCGCAATTATGTTGCAGGGATATGAAAATAGATTCGAGTAACTCGAATGCGAAGCGGCAGAAAGTCGTCGAGTGTTGACAAGGCTTTCGAAATAGTTGCCGCCGTGTCCGAGGCGGGCCGGAGCGGAATCACGCTCGGCGCCCTGGCCGCCCGGGCCGGCGTGGCAGTGAGCACAGCTCACCGATATGTCACTTCATTGCTGGAACTGCGCGTTCTGGACCGTGACGCGGCGGGCTGTTACCGCCTCGGCGTCACCTTGATCATGCTGGCCGGTCAGTACCTCGACGAGGACGGCCTGCGCGCGGTCGCGCAGCCGTACCTCGCGGAACTGGTCGAGCTCAGCGGCGAGACCGTGCACCTGGGCATCCCGGTGGGCCACCAGATCGTCTACATCGACAAGGTGGAGAGCGCCAAGTCGGTACGCCTGGTGTCCCGGATCGGCAACCGCGCCCCCCTGCACTGCACCGCGATGGGCAAGGCCGTGCTCGCCCTGCTCGACACCCCGACGATCGAGGAAGTGCTGTCCGGGCACCTCGATCTCCGCACCCCGCACACCCTGACCGGCGACGACCTGCTCACCGAACTGGAGCTGATCCGCCGCCAGGGCTTCGCGATCGACGACGAGGAGAACGAGGAAGGCGTGCGCTGCGTCGGCCTCCCGATCCGCAACTCCGCGGGTCAGCCGGTCGGCGCGTTCAGCGTCTCCGCCCCCGCCGGCCGGTTCAGCATCGACGACTGCCACCGCCTGGCCCCCCGCGCCCTCACCATGGCCGCCGACATCAGCCACCGCCTCGGCTACGGCCCTGCCAAGAACGGCCTCCGGCCATGACCAACAGGAGTCCCCACATGCCTATCGCCGTCCTCAACCCCGGCACCGGAGAGCACCTCGGCGAGGTGCCGGATCTGGACGCGCGGGAGGTGGCCGCCGTGGTCGAGGCGGCGCAGGAGGGCCAGCGCGCGATGGCGGCCCTGCCCGCGCACCGCCGCGCCGAACTGCTGCTCACGATCGCCGATCTGATCGAGGCCGAGAAGGACGGCCTGGCCGAGCTGCTCGCGGCCGAGAACGGCAAGCCGATCCCGCAGACGAGGGGTGAGGTGGAGGCCGCGATCCGGATCTTCCGGGGGTACGCGGGCGAGGCCACCCGGTTGTTCGGCCGCCAGATCCCGCTGGATGCCGTACCCGGCCTGGAGAAGCACCTGGCCGTGACCACTCGCGAGCCGCTCGGCGTGGTCGCCGCGCTGGTGCCGTTCAACTACCCGGTCGAGCTGTACGCGCACAAGGCCGCCGCCGCCCTGGCCGCCGGAAACGCGGTCGTCGTGCAGCCTCCGGCCAAATGCCCGCTGGCGCTGACCAGGGTCGCCGAACTGATCGCCACGGTCGGCCTGCCGGAGCACGCGCATCAACTGGTGACCGGTGGCATCGCGGTCTCCCAGTCGCTGGCCACCCTGCCGGGCATCGCCGCGATCAGCCTCACCGGCAGCACCGCCGCCGGACGCGCGATCGCCACCCTGGCCGCCGGCACGCTGAAGAAGGTCTTCCTCGAACTCGGCGGCAACGACGCGCTCATCGTCTGCGACGACGCCGACCCCGAGGAGGCCGCCGGGGCGGTCGTGCTCGGCCGCCTCGCCCGCGGCAACGGCCAGATCTGCTGCGCGGTCAAGCGCGTGTACGCCCAAGACGGCGTCCACGACGCATTCCTGGCATCCCTGCTGGCCCAGACGGCCAAACTCGTCGTCGGCGACCAGCTCCAGGAATCCACCGACGTCGGCCCTCTGATCACCGAAGACGCCGCCGAACGCGTGGCCGCGGCCGTCGACCGCCTGATCGTCGACGGCGCCAACCTCGTCGCGGGCGGCTCCCGGCGCGGCGCGTTCGTCGACCCGGTCGTCCTCACCGACGTGCCCGCGGAAAGCCCCGCCTTCGCCGAGGAGATCTTCGGCCCGGTCGCCCCCGTGGCCCGCTTCACCGACCCCATGGACGCCGTCCGCCTGGCCAACCAATCCCCGTACGGCCTGCACGCCGCCGTCTTCACCCGCGACATCACCCGCGCGTTCACCCTGGCCAGGCACCTGGACGTCGGCGGCGTGGTGATCAACGGCTCCACCGCCCTGCGCGCCGAGAACCTCCCGTTCGGCGGCACCAAGGACACCGGCGGCTACCGCGAGGGCCTGCACGAGACCGTCCTCGACTTCACCCGGCAGAAGTCGATCATCGTCATGGAGGCGTTCGGATGAGCCTCGAACTCAGGGGCGTACGGCAAAGCTACGGCGACGTCGAAGTCCTGCACGGCGTGGATCTCACGGGACGGCCGGGCGAGGTGCTCGCCGTCGTCGGCGCGAACGGCGCGGGAAAGTCCACGCTGATCCGCATCCTGGCGGGCGCCCAGCGGATGACCTCGGGCGAGCTGCGCATCGACGGCGAGCGGGTCGACCTGCGTTCCCCGCACGACGCGCACGCGCGCGGCATCCGCACCGTCTACCAGGAGCTGTCCATCGTCGGCGGCCTGTCGGTGACCGAGAACTTGCTGATGGGCGCGTTCCCCCGGCGGCGCGGCGGCCTGATCGACTGGCCGGAGGCGCACCGGAAGGCTCAGGAACTGCTGGACAGCGCCGGTTTCGGCGCGATCGACCCGCGCGTGCTCGCAGGTCGCCTCTCGGTGGCCAGGCAGCAGATGGTGGAGATCGCCAAGGCGCTGGCCGGTGAGGTCAAGGTGCTGGTGCTCGACGAACCGTCGGCGGTGCTGGCGGGCAGCGACCTGGAGTCCCTGTTCGCGCTGATCCGGCGCCTGCGGGAACGCGGCGTGCTGGTCGTCTACGTCTCGCACCGGCTGGCCGAGGTCATGGAGCTCGCCGACTCGATCGTGGTCATCAAGGACGGCCTCATCATCGCCACCACGGAACCGGCGAAGACCAGCGATTCCGAACTGATCGGCCTGATGGCCGGCCGCCGCCTGGAACAGATCTACCCCGCCCGCCGCGAACCCCCCGCCGAGACAAGACTCGAAATTTCCGGACTTTCCCGGAGGGGTGAGTTCGAGGACATCTCGTTCGAGCTGCGCGCCGGAGAGATCGTCGGGCTGTTCGGCCTGGTCGGTTCCGGTCGCAGCGAGATGGCCCGGTGCGTGTTCGGCGCGGAACACGCGACCAAGGGAAACGGGGCTTACCGCTCCCCCGCCGAGGCGATCGCCGCCGGACTCGCCCTGGTCACCGAGGACCGCAAACGTTCCGGCCTGATCCTCGGCATGACCGTGCTGGACAACATCGCGCTCGCCACGATGCGCGAGAACCGGCGCGGGCCTCTGATCGACGCCGCCGGACGCAGACGCCGGGTCACCGAGATGATCGACCGGCTGAGCATCCAGCCCGGCCGGTGCGCCACCATGCCGGCGGGCTCGCTCAGCGGCGGCAACCAGCAGAAGGCCGTACTGGCGAAATGGCTGCTGGCCGGGCCGCGCGTGCTGATCCTGGACGAACCCACCCGGGGCGTCGACATGGCCACCCGGGTGGACATCTACCGCATGGTCGACGACCTGGCCCGGCAGGGTCTCGCCGTGCTGCTCATCTCCTCCGACCTCACCGAGGTGCTCGGCGCGACCGACCGGGTGCTGGTGATGCGCGAGGGCCGGCTGGCCGGTGACCTGCGCTCGGAGACCACCACCGAGGACGAGATCCTCGCGCACGCGATCGGACAGGCCGCATGACCGGGCACATCGCCAGAATCCGCACGACCCGCCTGGTCGTGGGCGGGCGGGACATCACCGTCACGGCGGCCTTCGTGTCGCTGATCGTGCTGCTGGTGGCGGTGGCCGCGCTCACCTCCGACACCTTCCTCACCCAGACCAACCTCACCAACCTGCTCAAGCAGATGGTCACCACCGGATTGCTGGCGTTCGGCATGCTGGTGGTCATCCTCACCGGCGGCATCGACCTGTCGGTGGGCTCGATGGTGGCCTTCTCCGGCATCCTCACCGCGGGCCTGGTGACCGGCTTGCCCATCCCGGTGGCCATGATCGTCGGCGTGCTCTCCGGCGTCGGCTTCGGGCTGATCAACGGCGTCCTGGTGTCCCGGTTCGGGCTGGCCGCCTTCGTGGTCACGCTGGCCTCGCTCACCACCATCCGCGGCCTCGCCTTCGTCTACTCCGAGGTGCCGATCGCGCCGGAGGACCCGGCGTTCTTCACCCTCGGCTCGGCGATGGCCGGTCCCATCCCGGTCAGCACGCTCATCATGCTGGCCGTCTTCGCTGCCGGCGGGGTCTTCCTGACCCGGACCCCGGCGGGGCGTTCCATCGTGGCGATCGGTGGCAACGCCGAGACGGTCCGGCTCGCGGGCATCAACGTGCCGCGGCACGTGACGCTCGCGTACACGATCAGCGGCGCCTGCGCCGGCCTGGCCGGGGTCATCCTGGCCAGCCGCGTCGGCATCGCCCAGCCGAGCGTGGGGGTGGCGTTCGAACTGGACGCCATCGCCGCGTGCGTGATCGGCGGCGCCAGCCTGGCCGGCGGGCGCGGTTCCACCCGCGCGACCTTCGGCGGCGTCCTCGTGCTGGTCCTGATCAACAACCTGCTCAACCTGTACGGCGTCCAGAGCTTCTGGCAGCAAGTGCTCAAGGGGTTGATCATCATCGCCGTCATCCTCGTCCAGCGCACCAACCGGGTGCGCGGCTGACCCCTGGGAGAAAGTCACCATGATCACGAGAAGGCTCAGCGGCCTGCTGCTGGCGGGCGCGCTCGCCCTGGTCGTCACCGGTTGCTCGTCCGGAACCGACCCGGCCACTCCGGCCGCTTCGGCGTCCGGCGACGGCGAATACACCATCGGCGTCGCCAACTTCATGCTCGGCGGGCCGTACTTCAGCGGGATGGACAAGGCCATCGCCGCGCAGGCCCAGAAGAAGGGCAACATCGAGATCATCAGCACGGACGCGAACGGGGACGCGGCCAAGCTCGCCTCCAACGTGGAGGACCTGCTGAGCAAGAACGTGGACGCGGTCATCATCTCCGGCGGCCCGCTGGAGTCCGCGCCCGCGGTGCTCAACTCCATCAAGGCGGCCGGCAAGCCGGTCGTGCTGGTGGACCGCAAGTTCCAGACCGGTGAGTACACCAGCTGGATCGGCCCCGACAACGAGGCCATCGGGCGGCAGAACGGCGAGTTCCTGGCCGAGAAGCTGGCCGACGGCGGCAAGGTCGGCATCATCAAGGGCGGCCCGGCGGACAACACGATCGGCTCGGCCCGGACCAACGGCGTCAAGTCGGTGCTGTCCACCAAGTCGAACATCACGCTGGTCGAGGCCCCGGACTTCGGCAACTGGGGTTCGGACGGCGGGCTCACCGTGATGGAGAGCCTGCTCGCCACCAACGGCGACCTGAAGGCGGTGTTCTGCGAGAACGACGCGATGTGCCTGGGCGCGCAGCGGGCGATCGCGGACGCCGGCAAGACCGACCAGATCATCATCGCCGGCGTGGACGGCCAGGCCGAGGCGCTGAAGGCGATCATGGACGGCACCAACTACCTGGTCACCGGCCTCAACGACGCCGACATCATCGGCGCCATGGGCCTGGACCGGGCGGTCGAGATCCTGGGCGGAGCCCAGGTCGAGAAGGACACGGTCGTTCCGTCCCCCCGAGTCACCAAGGAGAACGCAGCACAGTTCATGAACCCGGACGGCAGCTTCTAAGCCCCCCGCGGCCCGGTGGCGGACGGCGACGCCACCTGGCCCTCCCTTCCTGAGAAGGACCAATGAAGACAACCCTCATGCGCCGGGCGACCATCGCCGCGGCCGCCTCCGCCCTCCTCCTCACCGGAACGGTCGCGACCAGCCCCTCCGCCGTCGCCGACGATCCGACCCGCCCCGGCTGGACCCTCCTCTACAACGAGACGTTCACCTCCGCGCTGAATCCGGGGAACGCGCCCTGGACGCGGGACACCTACGCCCAGCCGTTCGACACGATCATGGACGATCCCGGGCAGTGGTACCGCAACGACTACGGGCCCGCGTGGACGACGGCGCTCAACTCCTTCAACACCTACCGGAAGGAGTTCCCCGTCGGGCAGAACGGCTGGCTGACCGCCTCCTTGTCGGCCCGCGACTGGAACAAGGACGGCGTGATCGAGAATCCGCCGACGCTCACCACGCAGCCGCTCGGCGCCGAGAGCGTGGCGGTGATGAACGTGCCCGACCACACCGGTGGCGTGATCCTGCGGCCGACGAACCGGCTGCCCGACCGGTATCGCGTGGAGTACAAGCTCAAGACGCTGGACTTCGGGGGGAAACGGAACGGGTCGATCACGTACAACAACCGGACCAACGGGTACAGCAATACGGGGTGCAAGACCCAGCATCCGTGGGGTGAGGGGTCGCGTTCGCCGGGGTGGAGCGGGAACGCGTCGGTTCCGTACTGCGAGTGGCAGGACGTCCGGTCCGGGCCGTACGGGTATAACGGGTTCCACTTCATGGCGATCGTGGACTTCGCCAATCCCGCGCCGCGGAACAACCACTTCTGGCACTACCGGCGCAAGGTGCTGATGGACTCCTTCTCCCAGCATCCGGATCGGGTGGGCTCTGGAACGGGCGGGCGGGTTTGCAACGCCGCGAACAACACGTACTACAACTACCGGGACGGCAACTTCAACACGGTCAACATGTGGATCAGCGGACTGCCGAACTGGAACCCGGGCCCTGGTGGCCTGGCGGGGAACTCGCAGTGGTTCATGACCCCGTGCTCCAACGGCGTGGCCGAGCAGCAGCTGTCCTCGGCGGCCGAACTTCAGCCCGAGCTGATGCCGAACCAGTTCTACACGTTCGCCATCGAGCGTGACGCGACCGGTTACGTCCTGGAGGTGACCGGCAACTTCGCCCGGTCCGGCCAGCGTACGATCCGGATGCACCGGCCGTTCATCGTCAACAACGCGCCCATCTGGCACTACAACACCGCTCCGGGCGAGTACGACGGCCGCTACAACGCCAACCTGGTCCAGAACGAGCCCAACGGCAGCACCACCTGGCCCAACCAGTGGCCCGCCGGTTCGTCCTACCCCGACTACTTCGTGATCGGCGACCTCTACACCAACGTGTACGAGGGCAGCGCCAGCCTCACCGACCTCCGCCTGTACGTCCCGCAAACGGGCGCACCCACGAACCTCGCCCTCAACAAGCCCGCCACCGCCGACAGCCAGTGCGCCGCCAACGAGGGCCCCGCCAAGGCCGTCAACGGAACCTACAACGCCGGCCTGGCCGACAAGTGGTGCTCCCTGGGCGCCTCCAAGTGGCTCCGCGTCGACCTCCAGTCCGCCACAACGGTCGGCAAGGTCGTCATCCGCCACGCGGGCGCGGGCGGCGAAAAAACCTCCTGGAACACCAAGGACTTCGACGTCCAGCTCAGCACCAACGGCACAACGTGGACGAATGTGGCAACAGTACGAAATAACACCGCAAGTACAACCACACACACGTTCACGCCCGCATCCGTCCGATATATACGCCTAAACGTGATCACCCCCACAAACGACAGCGACACCGCCGCCCGCATCTTCGAACTAGAGGCCTACGCCAGCTAACACGAACAGAGGGCCGGTCCCGAGCCGACCCTCTGCTCCACCTGCGTGGTCACCCCGGCTGACCGCCGATCCGCCCGGGCGGGACAGCGCCCCCCAGTCCTGTCCCGCTCGCCTTCCCCGGGATGATCAGCTGACGGCGAGCACGTCCTCGGAGATCATCCAGATTCAGCCAGCACCGTGGCCCTCTTGCGTCCGCGAATGACCAGCCACAGAAGCCATGCCTGAAAGAGCCCACCAGCTGTGAACAGCAGCACGTTGAACACGATGTTGTCCGAGTCGATCACGGAGCCGAGAAGCAGCGAGGTCGGCAACGTGGGGATGATCAGTACGAGCCCGTCCAAGGGGTCTCCACCCGGTTGGTTCAGAAGGACCACCAGATAGACGGCCGAGGCAAGAACGATCAGCGCGTAGGCGCCACCAATGGTCACGGCCACGACTCCCCGCGTCAACCCTCGTTGTGATCTCATGCCCACAAGCCTGCTCGTTCAGCAGAGCCCGGTGATGAGTAGGAATACTCAAGCCATACTGCCCAGACTGCTCATCCTGGTTGATACGTGAAGCTATAGCGTCCCGAGTAAGGGATTGCTCCGTCGAAACGCCCACGCAGTCCGCGTCCACCTGCCCATAGAGCACCGGCCATCCGCTTACACATTGCCGTCCAGATACCCACCAAAGCTCCGGCCATACGCCCAAGCATCTGACTACGGATCAGAAGGTTAGGGGTTCGAGTCCTTTCGGCCGCGCGGGTAAAAGCCCAGGTCACAGTACTGATACGAGCCCATTCGCCGATCAAGTCGGCGGCATGATCGGCGACTTCCGTGACGTCAAGCTGGATGGGGAACGATCTCCAAGCCCACGGGGCCGTTGAGCATGAACGACGGCATGCGGGCGGGCCGCTCCCCGGAGTGGGCGAGGGCTAGGTCCGGCAGGCGCTCGAACAGCGTGGTCAGGGCGACTTCCGCCTCCAGACGCGCGAGGTGCGCGCCGAGGCAGAAGTGGGGTCCGTGGCCGAAGGCGAGGTGCTCCTTGCTGGTCCGTGTGGGGTCGAAGTGGTCCGGGCGGTCCGGGTGGAGTTCCGGATCGCGCCCGGCGGCGGCGAAGCCGATGATGATCGGGTCGCCCTTACCGATGACGACGCCCTCGCCGAGATCGATGTCCTCGATGGCGTAACGCAGCGGAAGGTGCATGACCGGGCCCTCGGCACGCAGCGTCTCCTCGATGACGTCCTCCCAGCTGATGGTTCCCTCGCGGATCCGGGTGAGGTTCTCGGGGTGGTTGAGCAGGGCCTGGACGGCGCTGGTGATGAGGTTGACGGCGGTTTCGTAGCCCGCGCCGATCGTGACGAAGAGGGTGGCGAGCAGCGCGGGTTCCGGCATCGGCTCCTCGTCGGGCTCGGACGGCAGGAGCAGGTCGCTGGTCAGGTCGGCGGCTGGATTCTCTCTCTTGTACCGCAGAAACTCGGTGAACCGGTTGTGGAGTTCGGCCTGGGCGGCCAGGGCCCGCTCCGGGTCGGCCGACCAATCCAGAGTGGCCTCGATCGCGCTGGCGAGCTTCTCTCGCAGGTGGTCCGGAACGCCGAACAGGTCGGTGATGACGGTCATGGTCAGCGGCAGTGCCAGGGCCTGCCGCACATCGGCCGTCGCCCCAGGCGGCAGTGCGGCGAGCGCCTCGACCAGGCGGTCCGCGGTCGCCTGGACGTGCGGGCGCGTCTGCTCGACCCGCCGCGGCGAGAACGACGGGGCGATGCGGCGCCGGGACCTACGGTGTTCCTCGCCGTAGGCGTTGAGGAAGCTCCGGTTCAGGACTCCCGCGGCCAGCGGCCAGCCCTCGGGCACGTCGGCCAGACCGGGCCAGTGCCGGTGGGGATCACGCGAGACGCGGGGGTCACCGGTCAACGCCTGGATGACGCTGTGCCGGGTGACCGACCAGGCGTAGACGGGCCCTGGAAGCTCGACGAGCACCGCCGGCCCCTGAGCGCGTAACGTGGCGGCCTCCGCGTGCATCGCACGGGCCATGGGATCGAGAACCGGACACCTGGGAACGGACGAGGACGACATATGGTGCTCTTCTCGCTGGAAAGTGCACAGAGGCTTCCGCCGACTCCGCGGTCCTCCGGTTCGGGCGGGAGCCAGATGGTAACGCCGCCGCACCATGGTATGGACTACTTGACCTGACCAGGCCAAAGCGGTACGGCGTGAAGAGGCAGCACTGCCTGCGGTCCGTGGGAAGAGAGGGACTGGTTACCACTATGGCGCCCAGTACTCGGCCGCCGCCGTCGGCCGCGAACGCGACGCCGCAGTGGAAGCAGGATGCGGCATGGGCCGCGCCGCAGGAGGCGGTGGCACCGCCCAGGACCAGATGGCTGCGGCCGGGCAGGCCCAGTTCGACGCGCGGGAAGAGATCGCGGGGGTGCGCGCTGACGCCCAGTCCACTCGCGATGACCTGACGTCCGCCCACTCCGCCCGGAGGGCCTCGCCGAGGCGCGGATGGCTGCGGGGCGCGTTCCGGTGATGCTACGCAGTCGGCTTTCGGCCTACGCCGCCGAGTATCCAGACCTCCTCCGGAGTGATGTCGGTTTTGGGGTCGGGCCGCCATTCGGAAACGAACACCAGGCCGGGGTCGATAAGGTGTACGCCGTCAAAGAAGCGTTCGATTTGATGGCGCGTGCGGTGTAGGGCCGGATATTTGGTGTTCTTGTAGACCTCTGCGGCGCCACCAGCGTTGTCCGGCCTGGCGTCGGCGGTGGCGTGATTAATGACAAGGTACAGCTCGTCGGGACCGCTAGGGCGCGTCTTCAAAGGTCGTCGCTAAGACATCCAATGTATTCCCTCGATATAATCATGATCAACGTCAGCTTATGACCGAATCAGCCGAGGATAGGTACCTACCTGCGTCCCCAACAACCCCGATTTCGCATTTGACAGGTCGGATGTTTCGGGAGATCAATGTGGCAACCGCACATTCCGTCCGGTTCGCTGCCGCCTGTAGCGGCGTGCACGCAGCGGCGAGCTGATCGCATCCAGGCACCAGAGAGGACCCCATGCGATCAAGATCCCTACGAGCAGCCCTGTCCCTGCTCGTCGCGCTGACGGCGACGGTCGTCCTGTCACCCGCACCGGCTGTCGCCGCGCCGCGGCGACAACAACGTCACCGATGACGCGCTGAGCTCACCACGCACCCGCCGGTTCGATGAGGCGCGCTTCGGCATGTTCATCCATTTCGGCGCGTATTCCGCTTTCAAGGGCCAATACGGCACGTGCCGCGACGCCGAGTGGATCAAACGGCAGTGCACCATCCCGTGGAGCGAGTACGAGGCCAAGGCCGCCACTTTCAACCCCGTCTCGTTCGACGCCAACGCCATCGTGCAGCTGGCCAAGCAGGCCGGTCAGAAGTACATCATCATCACCGCCAAGCACCACGACGGATTCGCCATGTGGCCCACCAGCGTCAACCGGTGGAACCTCCGCGACCACTCCGGCTTCTCCCGCGACATCCTGCGCGAGCTCAAGACCGCCGCGACCGCCAACGGCATCAAGCTCGGCTTCTACTACTCGATCTGGGACTGGCACGACCCGGACTTCGTCGCGAATCTCCCGGTCTACGTCACCAGGATGAAGGCGCAGCTCCAGGAGCTGGTGACCGGTTACGACCCCGCGGTGCTCTGGTTCGACGGCGAATGGAGCGAAAGCAACCCCACCAACCCGTGGTCGGCGCAGAACGGCGAGGATCTGGAGCGGTTCGTCCGTGGCATCTCGCCGCAGGTCGTCATCAACAACCGAGTGGTCAAGCGCCGCTCTGTCGACGGCGACTTCGGCACCCCCGAGCAGGCGCTCGCCGGTTCCCCGCCGTCGATTCAGCTGCAGGAATCCTGCATGACGATCAACAACACGTGGGGGTACGCCGCCTGGGACACCGCCTTCAAGTCGGCGACCACGATGGTGCGCGACCTGGCGACCCTGACCAGCAACGGCGCCAACTTCCTGCTCAACATCGGCCCCACCGACACCGGGGCGGTCACCGCCGGGCAGGCCGATCCCCTGCGCGGCATCGGTACCTGGATGACCGCCAACGGCGCCGCCATCACCGGCGCCAGCCACACGGGCCTGGTCGGCCAGCCGGCCTGGGGCCGCGTCACGCGTAAAGGCAACAAGCTCTACCTGATCGTCAACGCCTGGGCCGGCGCTCGTCATAATGATCTTCATCGTGGTCGCGGGACTCCTGCTATCCCCAGCAGCACGCCGCGACTTCGATGACGGTTCGGTCAGGCGGGGCGGGAGGCTTTGAAGACGCCCTCCACCGCGTACATGACCAGCGTGGTCAGCACGTCTTTGACCGACTCGCGGTCGCGTACGTCGCAGAGCACGATCGGGGTGGCGTCGCCCAGGCCGAGCGCTCGCCGTACCGTGCCGGGTTCGTGGCGGCGGGCGCCGTCGAAGCAGTTGACCGCGACCAGGAACGGGATGCCGCGCTGCTCGAAGTAGTCGATGGCGGCGAAGCACTCCTGGAGGCGGCGGGTGTCGGCGAGGACGACCGCGCCGAGGGCGCCGATGGACAGTTCGTCCCACATGAACCAGAACCGGTCTTGCCCGGGTGTGCCGAACAAGTAGAGCCACAGGCCTTCGCGGATGGTGATGCGACCGAAGTCGAGCGCCACGGTCGTGGTGGTTTTGGATTCCACGCCTGAGGTGTCGTCCACGCCGATGCCGCGTTCGCTCAGCAGTTCCTCGGTGTGCAGCGGGCGGATCTCGCTGATCGTGCCGACCATGGTGGTCTTGCCGACGCCGAAGCCGCCGGCGATGAGGATCTTGATGGCCAGCGCCGAGGCGACCTCGGTCGCGCCGGGCTCAGAGGCGGCGTAGCCCATTCAGCACTTCCCTGTAGATGCGTTCGTCGATCGTCTGTGCCACCGGACGCGGCCTGTCGATGGTCACCAGGCCTTCGCGGCGCAGATCGCCGAGAATCACGCGGGTGATGTTGAGCGGCAGCTTGAGGTGCGCCGCGACGTCCGCCACCGGGCAGGGCTTGCGGCACAACGACAGGACGGTGAGATGCTCCAGCATCAGGTCCGCCCGCTCGGTGGCCACGCTGACGGTCGTGACGATGGCCACCAGGTCGAAGGCCTCGCCCGGCGGGCGCGCGCGGCCGCCGGTCAGGCCGAAGAGCCTGATCAGCGGCCCGGGGTCCTGGCCTGTCACGGCTTCTGGCCGTTCCAGGCGGGTGCCGGAGCCGTCCCCCTCGGCTGCGTGGACAGGTGCTCGCCGACTCGCTTGACCAGCAGCGCCATCTCGTAGGTGACCATGCCGAGCTCGGCTTCGCCCGCCGCCAGCACGGCCAGCCTGGCGCCCTGGCCGGCCCCGGTGACGAGCAGGAAGCCGCCCTCCATCTCGATGATGGTCTGCCGTACGCCGCCGAGACCGAAGTGCCGTCCGGCGCCCTGCGCGAGGCTGTGGCTTCCCGCGGAGATGGCGGAAAGGTGCTCGACGTCCTCCCGGGTCAGCTCCCGCGAGCCGCCCATGGCCAGACCGTCGGCGGACAGGACGATGGCGTGCCGGATGTCGGGGACACGCTGAGTGAGGTCGTCGAGCAGCCACTTCAGTTCAGCTCCAGGGTTGTGCATCGGGATGACCGTCCTTTCTATTCCACGTGTCGTGTCCCTGTTCGACCTGGGTACGGCCCTGCTGCCAGCCGCGTTGCATCGACGACATGAGTTTCCGAAGCTCTTCCGGAGATCTCACAGAGACGTCCTGCTGTTCCTGGGACGGCGCGCCGCGAAGCTGCGGGGCCAGGTTGGCCAGGGGGACCCGCATCGGCAATCCGTCCAGGTCGTCGTCCGGCACGGACGGGGTCCTGCGCGCCGGGACTTCCTGCCGCTCGGCCGCGAACCAGTCCGGCGTCCCCTGGGACCAGGTGTCGGGCATCGCGCTCAGTGCTCGCGTGGGGCCGGCCAGTTTGGCGTACATCGGATGAGCCTGCGCCTCCGCGGCGGCGAGCAGGCTCGACGGCAGCAGCACGATCGCGGTGGTGCCGCCGTACGGCGAGGGCCGGAGCGCGATCTTGATGCCGTGCCGGGCGGCGAGCCTGGACACCACGAAGAGGCCGAGCCGGTCGCTGTCGGCCAGGTCGAACTCCGGCGGTTCGGCGAGCCGCGCGTTGACCCGCTCAAGGGTGGCCGGGCTGAGCCCCAGGCCCCGGTCCTCGACCTCCAGCCCGAAACCGTTCGCGGCCACCGCGCTCCGGATGTGGATGGTGGTCTCGGGGGGCGAGAAGACCGCGGCGTTCTCCACCAGCTCGGCCACCAGGTGGATCACGTCGGTGACCGCCGCGCCCACCAGCGCCGGGGCGTTCGGCATGGGTGCCACGATGACGCGGGTGTAGTCCTTGACCTCGATCACCGCGCTGCGTACGACGTCGTAGAGCGGCACCGGGTCGCGCCACCTCCGGGCCGGGGCGGAGCCGGACAGGATGATCAGGTTCTCCGCGTGCCGCCGCATCCGGGTGGTGAGGTGGTCGAGTTTGAAGAGATCCTCCAGGATCTCCGGCTCCTCGACGCGGCGCTCCATGATGTCGAGCAGGCTGAGCTGGCTGTGCAGCAGCGCCTGGTTGCGCCTGGCGAGGTTGAGGAACACCTGGCCGACACCCTTGCGGAGGGTCGCCTGGCCGACGGCGGCCTCCAGGGCGGTGCGCCGTACGGCCGAGAACGCCCGCACGACCCGGTCGAATTCGGCGGTGTCGGCGGGGGCCGGGTCCGGGGCCTCGGTGGCCGGGTCCACGTCGTCGCCCCGGCGCAGCCGCTCGACCAGCCGGGGCAGGCGCTCCTCGGCGAGTTCCACGGCCGAGGCCTGGAGCCGCTTGAGCTCGTTGATCAGCAGCCGGCCGAACCGGTAGGACAGCACGACCGACAGGACGACCGCGATCAGGCCGAGCACCAGGACCAGGCCGATCCGCCAGTACGCCGCGGTCTTGGCCGCCTGCTGCTCCGCCGCGGCCCGGCCCAGCTCCTGCGAGGTGTCCTGGTTGATCGTGTTGAGGATCGTCTCCGTGTCGCTCTTCCACTCGGCGGGATCCACCGGCGGCGCGCCGTTGGTGTCCCACACGAAGAGCCTGTCCTCCACGTCCACGAGCCGCTTGTACGGGCCGCCGTTCAGGAGATCCTGGTAGCGCTCCCTCAAGTCGGGGCCCATGTCCCGGTCGGCGTTGGCGAAGACGAGCCTGCGGCTGGTCATCGCGGCCACGAACGCGGCGCGATCGGTGGGGGTCATCTTCTGGTGCACGATCGTGCTGGTCAGCACGGCGTGCTCCCTGCCCAGGTATTCGGCGGTGGCGCTGTAGGCGGACATGCCACGCACCGCGCGGTACGACGACACGTCACTCAGCGCGTCACGATCGCTGAACTGCCGGTTGGCGACGCCGATCAGGTCGTCGTACGCGTCGATGACCTTGAGCGGAGGGGTGAGCCTGCCGTTGTCGGCGGACGCGCGCAGGTCATTCAGCCCGTCCAGGGCCTCCACCAGAGCGCGCACCGCGGCGGGGGTCCCGGTCTGAGGAACCGAGTCCACCGACCCGATCGCCTCGCGCAGCCGCGCCACCCTGCTGTCGGTGACCCGGCGCTGATCCGCCAAGGGCTGGTCGGCACCGGTGCCGCCGACCGCCTCGGCGGAGAGCTGGCGCTCCCGCTGAAGCTCGACGATCAACTGCAGCACCGGCGAGCCGATGGCCTCCCAGCGGTCCTGGCTCTGGGAGATTTCGACGATCTCCTGGACGCTGGAGTAGGCGATGAATCCCCACAGAGCGATCATTGAGATCAGGGGGATCAACAGGATTCTGAGAAGCTTGGACCGAATCGGCGGCGGCGAGCTCAACCTTCACGTCCCATTCCGCGCATAAAGTGCGCTACCGACTATGATCTTGGCTCGCCCCCAAGAACACATACCACCGCGTAATACGCCGGTGGTTGCACCACTATGCCCACGGGACGTACGGACTTCAAGCGGCAATTCAGAAGAATTCGGCCGAGAAATCGCGCAGGCCGGATGGCGCGGCGGCGCACACTCACAACGCACCTGGTCAGGACGTGATGAGGCCGCCGGGGCATTGCATGCAGTTCCTGAATTGTCTGCGCTCGGTCCGCATCCCCTACGACGGCAGCGGCCTGCTGCATCGTCTGGCTTGCCTTCAATGTCCTGTTTGGTGGACCACAAGCTTCGACATTGACGCAAGCGGCAGTGACGGGTTGGCGGCCGCCGACTCCGCCACCTGCCAGTCCTCGTCGGCGAGCAGGTCGGTGATGGTCTGGGACGGCAGTGACGGATGGCCGGCGGCTATGCGCCTGGCCTGGTGGTCACGCAGGCAGGCCAGTAACGCCGTGGCCGTGGCGTTGGAGTGCTGGGCAACCTCGCGGAACACCTTCTGAACCGGCGGTTGGTGCTGGGTCAGGGTCTCCAGCAATGCCGGTGAAGCGTCCGGGTTCGTGGCCACCTTGGCGAGGACCCGCACGCCGTGCCGGTCGGCCATGGCGCGCAGTTGGGCTTCCGACAGGCCCGGGTGCGGGGCGATGGACTTGAGCACCTTCGCGTCTGCGTCGGCGGCGAGCATGTCGCGGATCTCGGCCGGCAGATCGCGTCGTTGGGCCACGAGCATCCGTACGGCCGGATCCGGCGAATTGGCCAGTTCTCCGACCTCGGCGGGAGAGGCGGCCGCGATCCGCGGCAACAGGGTCTGGGCGACCTTGGCGGCACCGGCCAAAGAGGTGAGCACCTCCAACGGCACGTGAGGATTGGCTGCTAGGTTGCGCCGCACGTCGAGGCTCGGGTCGGTGGCCAGCGCGCGTACCAGGTGGTCAGGAATGGCGGGATTCTCGGCGAGGGCGGCGCGGACAACGGGCTCCGGGCTATCGGCGAGTCGTTCATATGTTTCTGGAGGCAGGTCGGGGCGGATGGCCAGAGGCCAGCGCAGCTGCATCGAAGGATCGTCGGCGAAGCCGATGACGGCTTCGGCGGGCGTGGCCGGGTTCCACAGCGCGGCCTGGCGAGTCTGGTCAACGGTGGACTCGTGGGAGCCGTCGCAGGAGGGCTCCCACAGATCGGGGGACGGCGTCTCTTCGCCGTCACAGACCAGACACCATCGCGCTGCCGGCAGCCCTTCGCCGGTGATCAGCGCGGCCAGCACGGCCGGTGGCGTCGCCTCGTTGGCCGCCACCGCACGGCGGACCTCAGCGTGCGGATGCCCCGCGAGCCGGACGGCCATGTCCGCCGTCGTCCACAACCCGAGTTCCGCGACGACCCGTACGTTCGAGTCGGCGGCGAGCGTCTCCATCACATCGGGCGGAAGGCCTGGGCAGGCCGCCAGCTTCTCCCGGCGCTCAGCGTCCGGATCCGCAGCGAACAGGCGTGCCCACTCAGGGCGGCCGGTGCCCTCGGCGAGCAGGGCAAGCGCGGCGAGCGGCTGGGCCACGGGATCGATGTCGTCGGCCGTCAGCAAGCCCCGGCCCACGAGCGTGACAACGGTCTCCTCAACGCGCGAGGCCAGCGTGACCGCCTGCGCACGACTGAGGCCCTCGCGATCAGCCAGATCCGCGGCGATGTACTCGTCCGCGACCGCGATCAGCCGATCGACCAGCTCAACGGGCAGGGCTGGGTTGGCGGCGAGCCCGCACAGGACAGGGTCCACCGGAACATCCTGCCTGACGTCTTCCTCGATGCACTCGACAGATGATCCACGGGCTTACGCCTGTGAGCCTTGGTGGGCTCACCTGAGCAACGGCCGCGAATCCAACGAAGTTGCTCTTGAGATGGGCAGATGCATTTCGCCAGCGCTGGTCAGCGAGTTGCGCGATCTCGGTGTAGTCCGCCAAGGTCGCCAGATGGCCGAGAATCGAAGCGCCCGCACCGGACGGGCCGTCCCTAGCTGGCACAGGTCCTCGGAAGCATTCTTGCCAGATAACAGAAGTTGTCACGCAAAGCGAAGGCGTCGGGTTCAGCCGTTGAGGAGTCGTTCGGTTTCGCGCCACAGCCGGGTCTGGAGTTCGGGGTCGTCGCCCGGTGGGGTGGGCAGGATCTGGCGGTGTTTGCGGACGGTGTAGTAGCCGCCGGTGCGGCCGGTGAAGGCGGGGTCGGTCGCGAGGGTGACGATCAGGCCGGCGCCGCGGGCGGGGTCGCCGATCGACAGCCGGGTGAGGATCTTTTCCAGGGTGGCGGCGAAGCGGAGCTCGCGGCCCAGGCCGGTGGTGTTGAAGCCGGGATCCAGGCAGTTGGTGGTGACGGTGGTGCCGGCCAGGCGCCGGGCCAGTTCGAGGGTGAACATGATGTCGAGCAGCTTGGTCTTGCCGTAGTGCTGCGATGATCCGCGTGCGGTGAACGGGACCGTCTCGGTCAGGTCCTGCGGGAGCCGGAGGGTGCCGTGGCGGCGGGAGGCTTGGGAGGCGACGTTGACGATCCTGGCGGCCGGGGCCCGGCGCAGGGCCGGCAGGAGTTCGCGGGTGAGGAGCCAGGGGGCGAGGTAGTTGACGGTGATCATCTCGGGGTGGCCCTCAGGCGTGGTGCGGGGTGTGAAGGCGTGGATGCCGGCGTTGTTGATGAGCACATCGATGTGGTCGTACCGGTCGGCGATCTCGCGGCCGATGCGCCGCACGTCGGTCAGGCGGGTGAAGTCCGCCAGGAACACGTCGATCTCCGCTTGAGGGGCGTGGGCGCGGAGTTGATCCCGGGTCTGTTCGGCCTTGTCCGGGTCGCGGGCGGTGATCGCGAGGTGAGCGCCCCGCCGGGCGAGGTCGAGGGCGGCCAGGCGGCCCAGGCCGCTGGTGGCGCCGGTGATGACGATGACGGGCTGCATGACGGTCCTGTCCAAGGTCGTGGTGACGGGTCATTCGGTGCGAAGCGGGCGTTCGGACGCGGTCTGCCGCGGCTGAGTGACCGCCGGCAGCGACACCCCCTTGCGGGCTCGAACCCGGCTTCCTGTGACCATGAGCGGCCTTCCAAAGTAGTTTGCATATGCCCATCATCGTAGGGGACTATAGTTTAGATATGCAAACTACTTCTGGGGGCGGTGAGAACAGCCGGCACGAGCTCGAACTGGCGCTGGGCGAGCGGATCAACGCCCTGCTGAGCGCGACCCGCGCGCTGAGCGAGCGCAGCGCCGCGCACTTTCACGCCGACCTGCAACCGGCCGCGTTCCACATCGCGCGCTGGCTGTACGCCTTCGGGCCCGCGCGGCCCAGCGCCATCGCCGAAGCCGTCAGCATGGACCGCAGCTCCACCAGCACCCTGATCGGCAAGATGCGATCGCTCGGCCTGCTGGACAGCTCACCCGCCCCCGACGACCGGCGCAGCATCCTCGTCGGGCTCAGCGAGCACGGCCGCCGGCGGGTCGCGGCGACTCTGGAGGAACGGGGCAAGGAGTTCTACGCCCGCACCCAGGACTGGTCCGAAGACGACCTCACCTGCCTCATCGAACTGCTCGGACGTCTCACGTCCGACCAGCCCACGTAATATCCGCTTCCCAGGCACGGCCATCCTCATCTCCGGCGACCACTCGAAGATCAAGCGCCATCATGGTGACGCGGCGGCCCGGTGTCACGTAGGGGGATGCCGGTGCAGGCGTCTCAGGGCGAACGCGAGTTGCAGGCGGAGACGGCCCTGCGGGTCGCGGACGTTCCAGCCGAGTAGGTGTTCCGCCCGGGTGAGGCGATCCTGGAGAGTCGAGTGGTGCAGGGTCAGGGCGGTGGCGGCCGTGCGCAGGCTTGGTTCCGACGCGGCGGCGTACAGGGTGGCCAGCATCCAGGGTGCCGCGGTGCCCGCGTGGTCGAGGGCTCGGACGTCGGGCACCGGCTCGCTGTCGGCGCCCAGCGCGGCGGCCAGGACCATAAGGCCGCCCAGCTCGTCGGCTCGTACGACCCTGGGGCCTGGATCCTGCTCGTCTCCTTCGGCCGCGAACCGCAGCGCGGTCTTGGCCGCGACCCACGAGGCGGGAAGGTCAGTCAAGCGCCCGATAGTCCCCACTCCCGCCCGCCGCTCGTCGATGCGCCCGCGCGTGCCGGTGTGTTCGATCGTGGGTGGGACGCCCGCGATGGCCACGGCCCAGACGCCGGTCTCGGGGAGGCGGAGCCGGCGAGCCGCGTGCAGGCGGTCGGCCTCGGTGGCGGCCGGGTCGAGGAGAAGTTCGACCAAGGCGGGATCGCTGGCCGATGGGGCCCGGCCGCGGGTGCGCTCCAGGGCGTCGCGGGCGACGCCGGTGGCCCGTTCGAGGACCATCAGGTCGACCGCCCCGGCGGGTCCAGGACGCTCCAGCCACAGTACGGCGTGCTCGTACCCCAGCGGCGCGTGCAGCCAGGCGGGATCGGGCGGCGCCGCGGCGTCTTCCCGTCGCCCGTCGCCCAGGACGCGCACGTTCACCCGGTGATCGGGATCGATGAGGCGGGCCGGGCAGCCCGCCAGCACCGCCGCTCCCCGGACGATCGCCTCCAGCCCGGCCCTGGTCGCCACCAGGCGGTCGAAGTAGGCGATGACCTGGACCGCGGCGCTGGCGTCCGGGTCGAGCGCGGCCAGCCTGCCGGCAAGCTCTCTCACCATGCCATCCTGCCTCAGCCCGCCAGGTGCGGCTAGGCCCGTTTTCCGTAGGTGGGGATGATTGGGGCATCTTCGGCGCGGCTTGTTGATCGTGGCAGTCCGAGCCGGTAGTTCCTGAGCCTCGTGAGACAACCAGCGCAGTTCGGCGGCCCGAG
>NZ_JBDPLV010000048.1:0-92093 GCF_039871605.1 Acrocarpospora sp. B8E8
CATGATGGGAGGACAGGCACGGATGATCCTCATCGGAGATTACGCAGCGTAGACACCTACGTGATCTTGAGGTTCCGTGCCTGTGTTACGTCTGGCTCCTTGCTCGCGGCCTATCCGCGCGACCTCTTAGTGTGGCCAGCAGCGCGGCTGGTCCGGCGTTTTTTCTTCCAGTGCCGATCACGTTCATGGTCTGAGCTCCTCGCGGTAATGCCGCCCACGCGGCTGCTCGATGTATGCAGATGAGGCTATGGAGCCGCTGTTGCCACGTGGTTGCCATGCGCAGCGCAGCGAGACACGAGGCTGGCAGCAGGGTGAACATGCCGGACCGACCGTTTGGCCATGCAATCCGCGCGGGGGCGACCGTGAGGGAGTGTTGCCGGCGCAGCGCGGGCCGCGTGTTTGATCTTGAGGTTGCCGGGGTGCGGGTGCGTTTGGGCTGGGGGGTTGGGTCCGGCCGGTTGGTCGGGGTGGGGATGACGGGGTGTTGTACGTCATGTTTTTCACGTACGGGGTCACGTGCCGCTCTCTCCGGCCGTCCCAGCTTCCCTCGCTGGTCAGAGGCGGTGCCTCACCCCACGAGGGGGAGGAATTCCTTGTGGACCTCGTTTGAGTTGATCTCGTAGGAGGAACCGTCCGCGCGGCGGAAGAAGTTCCGCGTGTAGATCTCATCCCCGGTGGCGGCGTCCTCGTCCAGCCGGTAACCGGCCACCTTGAAACGATCTCTGTTGCCGGGGTAGTTCCGGTAGAGCATCGTGTCGTCGGGGTCCGGCCAGTCGGCTCCCATGTACCTGGTCGTGGTGAGCGTGTCGGTGGCCAAGCGGGGGGAGCAGGAGTTCTCGGCAATCACGTAGAGGTCGCCGCGAAGCTGGGTGATGGTCAGGGTGCAGCGCCCGGCTGCCTGCGTGGATTCGGCCAGGGCGGGCTGGGCCAGGACGGGGACTGTTGCGAGGGTCGTCAGTGCCGCTATCGCGAGCGTCGCTGCGGCTCGCTTGTGGATTGCTGTGGTCTTCATTTCGCTTTCCTTGTGGTTGGGTCTGGATATCTGGTGAGGATCAGTAGGTGAAGGTCTTGCGCCCTGGTGGCTGATCCCCTGCCATATCGGGACGGTGCCGTGGAGGTGCGCGGCGTCGATGAGTTGCCTTCACCTGCTTAGGCGTTCCATGGGGTTCCATTGCATTCCAACGCGTGATAGGGGCAATCGGGTGGTCGGTCCGCCGTCGATATCTGGCGCTCGACGTCGGTGATGTGGCCACCTGTATCGGCCTGGCCCGTCGCTTTCCCGTTGTCCTCCGCCCATCAGACGGCCGGGGGTTGCCTCAAATCCCCGTAGTTGATCTTGGAGTGTCCCGCGGCGGCGTTCTTAATGATCTTGGTGTCGTCGCGATGGTTGCGGGCGGCTGCCGCTCCCGCTGGGATCGGGCGGGTCAGGTTTGGCTGGTGGGGGGGCCTGGGGCGTGGGCGGCCTCTATGGCGGCGTCTAGCGTTTCGTGTGGTGGTATGTGGTCGCTCAGGTGGGTGAGGTCCAGGAGGCGTCGGGCTCGGCTACCGGTGGGGGCGACCACGATTAGGTGCCGGTCGTTGCTGGTGAGGCGTTGGCGGGCGTTGATGATCAGGTCTAGCCCGGCTGATGCGATGAAGTCGATCTGGGTGAGATCAATGATCAGCACGGCCGGTTCGTCGGCCCGCATGAGATCGTCGAGGGCGGCTTCGACGATGGATGAGGTGGCGAAGTCCCGTTCGCCGATGAGGCGTAGCACCGTGCGCGTGTCGAGTCGCCAGGTCTGTACCTGTAGCGGTGGAGGGTCTTCGGTCACGGTGTGCCCTCTCCGCCTGCGGTTTCCGGTGCCTGGTCACCGTCCGGCCTGTGCAAGCGGCCTGAGGGGGTCGCGTGGGGACAGCGTAGTGGCGGTCCACGGTGATGGGAATGCGGCGCGGGTGATCTTCAGAGAGGCGGACGGTACGGCTTGCTGGTCGGTCCATACTCTACGCCGCCATCCTTAATGATCTTGGTGGGCGGGCTTCCGTGACGAACTGCGGGCGGCTGCCGCTCCCCCGGGACCGGGCCGGAGGCCCGCATGCCCGGGGGGAGGGCGGCGTTTTGCCGCCCGGGCAGCCCGAGCCTGCTCGTGTAGGCCCGGCACAGCTCCTCGATCGCGGGCACCAGACCGGCGTCCTCCAGCGCCACCGGGCGCAGTTCGAGCAGGATGGCCCGCATCTCCCGCATCGCCCGGGTCGCCGTGCTCTCCATCGCCTCGGACTCGCGCCGCAGCCGGTCTGGGGCGGCCCGGCGCATTCCGGCGGCCAGCAGGCTCAGCGAGAACAGGTCCTGGGAGATGGAGTCGTGCAGCTCGCGGGCGATCCTGACCCGCTCGGCCTGCCGCGCCTCGGCCTGCCCGGCCGCCCGCTCGGCGTCCAGGGCCGACTCCAGCCGTTCGGTCATCCGGTTGAACGACTCCTCCAGCTGGCCCACCTCGTCCCCGCCGGTCACCGCCACCCGCGGGCGGAAGTCACCCTGGGCGGCCGCGCCGGTGGAACCGGCGTAGTCCGCCGGCGCCTCGGCGTAGACGTATCCGGCGATCTTGTATGGTTTCCCGCCGCTGGAGTGGCTGATCAGGACCGGGTTCACCCACCAGATGACGTTCCCCGTCCGCGCCTTGCCCTGCCCGCCGCCGCTGACGACGGGCACGTCGAGCACGCCGCCAGGAGGGTAGGCGTCCACGGCCGAGCTGGCCACGATCCGGCCGTCGGGGTCGGCCAGCACCTCGATGGGCTTGTCCGGAGAGGTCCCCTTGGCGGACACGATCTGGATGCCCTGGTTGTCGAGCCTGGTGCCCTGGAGCGAGACCAGGGGTCCCGCCTCCCGCTGCGCCAGGAACAGCAGGCTGGGGATGTTCAGCTTGGGGTTATCGGAACTGATCTTGCTGATGGTGAGACTGAGAATCTTCGCGTCCTGAGTGGCCAGGCTCTGCAGGCGGTTCCGCAGGTCGGAGTCGCCCAGCAGCGACGGCACGAAGACACCCAGCAGGGCCGCCTCCACCACCAGCACGGCCGCCGCCGTCACCAGCACGTACGACGCGGCCATCCGGCGCCTGAGGCCCATGTCCGCAGCGTAACGCCCCGGCGGGAATCGCTCCTCCCCCGCTCGGGGGACCTAGCGGGTAGCGGCGACGAGCGGTTCCGCAGCCGTCTCGGGTGCCCTGCGGCCACGGGCGGCCGGCACCAGGAGCGCCAGGCCGACGGTGATCGCCGAGGTCACGGCCACCAGGACGAAGGCGCTGGTGAAGCCGGTCTCGTAGGGCAGGCCGCCCGGCTGGAGGTGCGCGGTGATGGTGGTGCTGACGACGGCCGTGCCGATCGAGCCGCCGATGGTGCGGATGTTGGCGTTCATGCCGCTGGCGGCGCCGGTCTGGTGGGCCGGGACGCTCTGCACGATCAGGTTGGTCATGGCGGCGTAGGCCAGGCCGAGGCCGAAGCCGAAGATCCCGCCGGCGGTCGCGAGCTGCCACGGCTGGTCGTGAAAGATCGCGAAGGAGGCGCTCGTCAGGACGCTGAGCACCGAACCGAGCACCAGTTGCCCCTTGACGCCGATGATCGGGGCGATCGGACCGCTGAGGACTCCCGCGACGGCCATGGTCACGAGCATGGGCAGCATCAGCAGCCCGGCTTCGGTGACGGTGGAGCCGAGGCCGTAACCGGTGGCCGACGGGATCTGCATGAAGATCGGCAGGAACGCGTAGACCGGGAACATGCTCGCCCCGAACAGCAACGCCGTCAGGTTGGTGGTCCAGACGGCCGGCAGGCGCATCATGCGCATGTCGATCAGCGGGTGCGACGAGCTCAGCTCGACCCAGATCCACAGCGCCAGCAGCGCAGCGGCGAGGGCGAACAACCCGATCGTCGCGGGCGAGCTCCAGCCCCACGACGAGGCTTCGCTGAGCGGGATCAGCAGCGCCACCAGCCATCCCGACAGCAGCACCGCGGCCAGCCAGTCGATCCGCCCGGGGGTGCGCACCGGAGACTCCGGGACGTACCGATGGGCCAATATCGCGGTCACCCCGACAATGATCACCGGGAACCCGAACAGCCACCGCCAGTTCAGTGATTCGACGATCGGGCCGGCCAGAACGATGCCCAACCCGCCTCCCACCGCGATCACGGCCGACAGGCCGCCGATCATCGAGGGCACCCGCCGGGCGGGGAACTCGTCGCGGATGATGCCGAACGCCATGGGGAAGACGGCTCCGCCCAGCCCTTGGATCACCCGGCCGACGATCAGCACCCCGATGGTCGGAGCCAGCGCGGCGGTCAGGCAGCCGACCGCGATCGCGCCCAGGGCGATGAGAAGCGTGCGCTCCTTGCCGATCATGTCGCCGATCCGGCCCAGCAGGGGGGTCGCGACCGAAGCCGACAGCAGCCACGCGGTCAGCACCCAGGTCACGGTGCTCTGGCTGGTGTTCAGGTCGTGCTGGATGGTGGGCAGCACGGGGCTGACCAGGGACTGCAAAATCGAGAAAGAGGCCACGGCGGCCGAGAGCACCACAAAGGTCAGCCGTGTAGACGAGGTCGTGCTTGCCATGGAGAATCCTTCGACGCGGAGAGCGCGGGATGATCGATACCTGCCGGCGGGCATCGCTGAAGAGATGCCTGCTAAAGTTGAGGCATACCTCCACAATAGCGGAGGCATGCCTCCGGTACAAGTCGCGGTCCAGGTCAGGGGAGGAAGACGATGACAGACAAGGCCGTCGCGATGCGCCGCCCGCACCGGGCCGACGCGCGGCGCAACTTCGACGCCCTGCTCAGCGCCGCCCGCGAGGCGTTCGCGGAGAAGGGCACCGAGGCCTCGCTGGAGGACATCGCCCGCCGCGCGGGCGTCGGGATCGGCACGCTCTACCGCAACTTCCCGACCCGCCAGGACCTGTTCGAGAGCGTGTACGTCGGCGAGGTCGAGGACCTCTGCGCGGCGGCGGAACAGGTCGCCGAGCTCCCCCCGTGGGAGGCCCTGGTCACCTGGCTGCGCCGTTTCGTCTCGTACGTGGCCACCAAGCGGGCCATCTACGAGGCGCTCAACCGCGAGTCCGAGATGTTCCGTACCTGCAGGGTCGCCATGTACGGCGCGGGAGAGCCCCTACTCGCCCGGGCCCAGCAGGCCGGCGAAGCCCGCGCGGACGCCAGCTTCGACGACGTGCTGCGGCTGGTCAGCGGCATCACCGCCGGCGCCTTCGCGGACGACGCGCAGCGCGAGCGGGTGCTGGGCATCGCCCTCGACGGCGTACGGGCACGCCCCGCAGCCAGCACCGGGTGAAATCGGTGGTGATGTGGCCATCCTGATGTCACGCTCGGACGGTGGATAAGCCGGAAATTTCCACTCACGGTGCTACGAAGCCCCCCGGGAATGGCAAGGCTCCCGAGCGGTTCACGATCGATGACTTCGTCCGGGGTGCGGACGGGCCGCGCGACTGGCGGCGACTACCCCGGCTGGTGGGAGCCTCGTTCCGGCTTCCGCGACGCGCCGTTCATCGTGCTCGACGAGCCCACCGCGTCCCTCGACGCGCGCGCCGAGCACGACTTGTTCCAGCGGATCCGCGAGCTGTTCCGGGGGCGTACGGTGCTGCTCATCTCGCACCGGTTCTCCACTGTGCGGTCGGCCGACCACATCTACGTGCTGCACGGCGGCGAGATCGAGGAGCGCGGGAGCCACGAGGAGCTGATGGCCTCCGGCGGCCGCTATTCAGAACTTTTCACCCTGCAGGCGGCGGCGTTCCTGGATCCCGAGGCGGAACGTTGAAGTTGTCGCGGAAGACGTTGTCGGGGTCGTAGCGGAGTTTCAGCGCGCGCAGCCGCTGGAGGGTCTCGGTGGGGTAGGCGTCGGTGAGGCGCTCGGGGCGCAGGTCGGTCTCGAAGTTGATGTAGAGGCCGGAGAAGTGGTGGTGCATCGCGTCCCAGACCCGGTCCAGTCCGGTGCGGTTCGGACCGAACGCGACGACCTGGAAGTTCGCCGAGCGGTGGGCGTAGGCGGTGGCGTCGGGGGCGACATCGGCCACGGCCCCGCCGACCGAGCGGATCTGGAAGAAGTAGGACTCCCCGCTCATGATCAGGTCCGTCGCGGCGGCGGCGAATTCGGGGGTGATGTGGCCGACGAGCCCGGAGCGGGTCACGGGTTCGCCCTGCGCGTCGTGCGCGGCGGGCGGGGCCGCCATGACCGCCGGGTACGGCACGCGCTGGATGGCGTGGTCCAGCAGCGGCCCGGCATCGGCCAGGGGCTGGATCCTGTCGATGATCGTGTCGGGGTCGTCGCTGTCGACCACGGCCATGACCTGGGCGATGACCGGCTGCCCCGGCCGTGGCCGCCCGATGATGAGGAAACTGGTGAGATCCCGTGGCGCGGCCTCCACCGCGGCCCCCCAGCGTTCCAGGAACCCGGCGGTGTCGCTGGCGTCGAGCACCAGCTGCCCGAATCCCACGTCGCCGACCTCGTCCGCCTCGAACTCGAAGGAGGTGACGATGCCGAAGTTCGCCCCCGCGCCGCGCACCGCCCAGAACAGGTCGGCGTTCTCGGTCTCGCTGGCGCGGGTGAGGGTGCCGTCGGCCAGGACGATGTCGACGGCGCGCAGGTGGTCGATGGTCAGGCCGTGCTCGCGGACCAGCCAGCCGATGCCGCCCGAGGTGGCGAGGCCGCCGACGCCGACCCCGCCGTAGTCTCCGGAGCTGAGCGCCCACCCGTGCGGGGCGAGCGCGGCGGCGACCTCGCTCCATCGCGCGCCCGGCTCGACGCGGATCCGGCGCGTCTCCTTGTCCAGGACCTCGATCTGATGGAGTTTCGCCAGGTCGATGACGATGCCGCCGCGGTTGGTGGACCGGCCGCCGATGCCGTGCCCGCCACTGCGGATCGACAGTTTCACGGGCTGCCGCCGGGCGAAGGACAGCGCGTCGGCCACCTCGTCCACGGTGCGGGGCCGCAGGACCAGGCCCGGCGAGCCGCCCCGCAGGTAGGTGGACCTGACGGCGGCGTATCCGGAGTCGCCCGGTTCGATCGCCGCGCCCGCGAGGGAGGCCGGAAGTCCGTCGTAATCGATATCCGGGTGGCGGCGGTCGCGGATGGAGACGCTCGGCACCGTGTCATGGGCGGTCGGCACCGTGCCCTGGGCGGTCCCGCGTGCGGCGCGTTCCGCGGCGACGGCTTCGCGGAGCGCGGGTGCGACCTCCTGGCCGAAGATCTGGATGGCGGCCGGGTCGTCGCCCATGAGGATGTAGCCGGAGAATCCGTACTCCAGGGTCAGGACCGCCAGCTGCTCGACCCACTGCTGGGGTGGGCCGGACAGGAACCCGTCCCCCGCCGGGCCGAACCGGCCGCCGATGTTGAGCAGGCGGCGGACCGCCGAAGGGTCGCGCCCGGCCTGGGCAGCGGCCTCGTCGATGATCGCGTTGCTCGTGGCGATCTCGTCCAGGCCGCCCTTCAGGTACGGCAGGGACGGCAGCCACCCGTCGGCCTTGCCCCCGGTCAGCCGGAGCATCTTCGGCTTGTAGGCCCCCACCCAGATCCCGATGTCATGCGCCGGGGCGGGACCGCGCTTGGCGCCGTCGACCTGGTAGTACGTCCCGTCCACCCGCAAGATCGATTTGTTGTCGGCATCCCAGATGCCGCGGATGATGTCGATGGCCTCGCTCAGGGCCTGCACCCCCTGGGCGGGAGTCAGCCGCCGCCCGCCCATCGCGCCGATCGCGTCCCAGAAGCCGCCCGCGCCCAGGCCGAGCTCGACGCGCCCGCCGGACAGCAGGTCCAGGCTCGCCGCCGCCCGCGCCAGCACGGCCGGCGGGCGCAGCGGGAGGTTGAGGACGTTGGCCGAGACATGGATGCGCTCGGTTTGCGAGGCGACGTAGGACAGCAGCGTCCAGGTGTCGAGGAATCCCGGCTGGTAGGGGTGGTCCTGGAAGGTCACCAGGTCCAGACCCGCGGCCTCCGACGCCCGCGCCAGGCCCACGACCTGCTGCGGCGCGGCGTTCACCGGGGTGATGAAGGACCCGAAGATCAGGTCGTGGCCGTAGTCGGACATCCGTCCGCCTCTCCTCCCGAGCGATGCGCTCTGCCATCCAGATGAGTTGTCGCACAAACTATATTCATTGCCGATGTTTTGTCGAACAGCGCTTCCCTGGGTAATATTTCGCCATGACACCTCAGGAGCGGCGCGCGGACGGCGACTTCGGCTGGCATCTCGGCGTGCTCCTGTCCGCGTATCACGGCTCGGTGACCCCGCTGCTCGGGGAACTCCCGCACGCCATGCGCGGCTACCAGATCCTGTCCACGGTGGTCCACGGCGACCAGCCCACCCAGGCCGCCCTGGCCGGCCACCTGAGCATCGACCGCACCGTGATGACCTACCTCATCGACGACCTCGTCAAGGCCGGCCTGGTCGAACGCCAGCTCAACCCGGCCGACCGCCGGGCCAGGAAGATCGTCGTCACCCCGCTGGGCGAACGCACCCTCGCCGAACTGGAACAGCGGGTCCGCGAGGCCGAGGAGAGCCTCCTGGGCGGGCTCGACGAGCGGCAGCGGGCGGCCTTCCGCGACCTGCTGCGCCGCGTGGCCTGCGGTCTCCGCGACATCGAACCGCAGGCCGACCCGTGCGTCGCCGCCGAGCACGTCCTGACGGAACTGCCCTGAGCTACGCGCGCGACAGCGTGCGGGCAATCGGGCCCGGCTGTCAGCGCCTGCCGCGCACCGCCCAGGCCCGGGCGGTCAGAGCGATCTGGCCGTCGGCCTCGATCGGCAGTCGCGTCCGGATGAGTTCCCGCAGGTCGGCGCGGCGATCCCCGGCCAGGGACACGGCGTAACCCGGCGCGGGGCCCTGGCCGCCGAGGAACGGGAGCCAGTAGTCGTCGAAGTCGCGGAATCGGGTGGGCACGTCGATCGCGGACACCTCCACGCCGGCCAGCCCGCCTCCGGTGAACAGCGAGGCGAGGGCGTCGGGATGGCACAGCGGGAAGCGCGTCCCCTCGTAGAGGTCTCGCGCCTGGGGGTCGAGTTCTACGGCGGCGTCCCAGAAATGCCGGATGAACTGCGCCCCATCGGCGTAGTCCCACACGTATGCGCCGATCACACCATCGGTGCGGGTCACCCGGGTCATCTCGGCCACGGCGCGCTCGGGTTCGGGCACGAAGTTGAGCACGAGGCCGCTGATGGTCGCGTCCATCTCGCCGTCGCCCAAGGAAAGTGCCGTGGCGGTGCCGACCTGGAAGCCGGCGCGCGGGTCGGTGACATGGGCACGGGCGTAGGCGAGGAAGCCCTCCGACTGATCGATGCCGATCACCCTGGCGGGTGCGGCGAACCTCAGGACGGCCTCGGTGACCGCCCCGGTCCCGCACCCGACGTCCGCCCACTGGCATCCGTCCGCGATGTCCAGCCACCGCAGGAAATCCGCCGCCACAAGACGGCTCCACCGCCCGACATACGGCTCGTACGCGTCCCCTAATGCCCATACCTCAGCGCTCATGTCCGACAAAGTACGGCGTAAGTGGACCTGTGGGTTGCCGTATGGCGGTGCTTTCATGGGGTCGGGATACGACCGGGGGTGAAGTTTGGAAGTCTCGTTCGGCCGGAGCGTCCGGGGATTGTTCGCGGGCGAGGACGGCGGGGAGTTGTACAGCAGTGATGCCTGGCTGGAGCTTCTTGAGCGGGTGGGTCATGAGCACCGGTATCTGACTGTCGCCGACGGTCCGGGCCGCGCGATGGTGCCGGTGTGTGCGGGAGAGCAGGTCAGGTCTGGCCGTTATGCCGTGGGCCATCTGCTCGCCGGTCGGCTGGCCGCGCGGGAGTGTGTCGTGGCCGCGCCGCAGGCGGGGTATCGCAACGCGCCGAGGCTGGCCGGTGGCGCGACGGCCGCGCTTCTGGCGGGTGGAGTTCTGGACGCTTTTCCGGATCGGGTCACGATCATCCCCTACGTCAGCACGGACACCGCTGAGGACCTGCGGGCCGCCGGCGTCCAGGTGGAACCGCTGGTCAGCGATGCGTGGTTGACGCTTCCCGGGAGTGGGTTCGACGACTACGCGCAGTCCCTGGCACCGAAGCGGCGGCGTATGGTGCGCGCCGAGATGCAGGCTGCGGTGGAGTCGGGGGTGCGCTATTCCGTCGTGGATCCGATGGATTGCGCGGACGAAGCCGCCGCTCTCTTCGTCGGTCAGATGCGGAAATATGACGCTAACTACCGGCGGCCCGCCAGCGACTACATCGAGTATCTCAAGGAATGCGCTGGGCTTCTGAAGGGCTTCATGATCACGGCTCGGTTTCGGGGTTCCCTTCTCGGGTGCGCGGTGTTCTTCCTTCACGGCGGCACGCTCTGGGGGCGGATGCTCGGCATCGATCACCGGCAACCGGCGCACCGCCAGGTCTATTTTCAGCTCGTCTTCTACCGGGCCATCGAGCTCGCCTACGAGATCGGCGCGAGGGCGCTGCATCTCGGCATCGGCTCCTACGCGGCCAAGACACAGCGCGGCGCCGTACTGGAAACGCTGTGGGTGGGTCTGGCCGGGAGGGATCCTGAACTGGTCGCGATCGCCCGCGACGGCGTGCGCGAACGCCGCCGGGCCGACGCGGCGGAATCGCTTGATCAGCCCCCTTCGCCGTGCGCGCCTACGTAGGCGTCCTCGCCGGGCCGGTCTTCCGCCGTTACTACGCCGCCCAGTCGGCCTCGATGCTCGGGGACGCCTTCGCCCCTACGGCGATCGCCCTCTGCCTGGTCGGGACCGGTGACGACGGAACCTGGCTCAGCACCTTCCTCGCCGCGGTCACCCTGCCACGCCTGGTCGTCACGCTGGCCGGCGGCGTCCTGGGGGACGCGCTCCCGAAGCTGCCGCTGCTCATGGCCGGCTTTCTCGCGCGCGGCTGCCTGCAACTCGCCACCGGCCTGCTGTTCCTCCTCGACGGCCCGCTACTGGCGGCCCTGCTCTGCCAGCTGCTGTACGGCACCGTCGCGAGCATCGTGTTCCCGGTGGGCTTCGCCTACCTGCCGGTCTGCGTCGGCGAGCGGGACCTGGGCCCGGCCAACGGCCTGCTCGCCAGCACGCTGAACCTCGCGAACATCGTCGGCCCGACGTTCGTCGCCCTGATCGCCTTGGTCACCCGGGACGCGGCCGTGGCGATAGTCCTGGACGGGGTCACCTTCTTCGCCGCCGCGCTGCTGATGCGCGGACTTCCCAGGGGCGCCGCGACGGGCGGGATCAGCCTGGGCGGCGGGATCGCGAGCCTGCGCGCCGGGTGGGACGCGCTGCGGCGGGTCCGCTGGCTGCTGCTGGAGACCAGCGTGTCCGCCTCGATGTTGTTCTTCGTGACGGCGCCGTTCATGGTGTTCGGCCCGTCGCTGGTCGAGTCCCACGGCTCCGGGGCGTGGGCGCTGGTCATGACCGCGTTCGGCGTGGGCAGCGTGCTCGGCGGCATGGCGGCGGGTGCGGCCAGACCCTCCCGGCCGGTCCTGTGGGCCGGAGCCGGGTTGGGCCTGCTCGCCTTCCCGCCGCTGGCCCTGGCCCTGGACCAGCCCTTCTGGATCATCTGTGTGGCGGAGGCCGGAGCCGGTGTCGGGATCGCCGCCTATTCGGTGCTGATGTCGGCATCGATCCAGGAATCCGTGGAGTCCGGGTTGATGGCCCGGGTCAGTGCGGTCTCTTCGGCCGGATCTTTCGTGCTGTTCCCGCTGGGCCTCCTGATCGCCCCCGTGGTCGCGGGCGGAGCCGGGCAGTCCGTTGTCCTGATATTTGGCGGCTTATGGGCGGTCGCGGGGACGCTGGTCCTGGTGGCCAGCCGTGACGTGCGCGCCTACCGCGCGGAGGGCCCGGGGTGAACGGGACATCGTCGCCGTCGATCGACGCCGTCGCGGAGCGGCTGCTTGAGCGTGAGCTGGAGCGGTCGGCCGCGTGGCTGCGGGCTGAAGAGGGCAGGGTCGCGGACCGCCAGAGCTACGTGACCGTCCATGCCGAGGACGGTCAGGCGATCGGGATGGCGGCCTGCTACCTGGTCCCCCGCGCCGGAACGCATCGCGCGTACCAGCCGGCCGAAGTCCTGCTCGGCGCGCGAGCCGAGCAGCTCGCCCGGCGAGACGACCTGGAACGCCTCGCCGTGCTGCGGCGGCTCGCCGCGGACCGGTGCGGCGACACGCTGGTCGTCGTGACACCGGGTACGGCCACGGCATCGGGCGTGGTCCTCGCGCATGACCAGGGGATCGCCGAGACCTTGGTGTGTGCGGTGGAGTCGGTCGCGCGATCCTGGGGAGCCACGCATGTGGAGTTCGCCCATCTCCAGGCGACGGGTCGAGACCGTTGGATCGCGAAGGTCCTCGACGCGCGGGGCTACGCCGACGCGCTGGTCGGCGCCAACGCCGTTCTGGACGTGACGTTCCCCAGCCTGGACGCCTACTTCGCAGGTTTCACCGCCAACCGGCGCAAGGTGCTGCGCAAGGAGCGCCGCCGCTACCTCGACGAGGGTCATCGGGTGTCGGCGGGCAGCGACCTGACCGGCGACCTGGTCCCGCTCCAGCTGGAGCGCTACCTGAGGTACGGCTTCGAAGCCGACACTCACGCCGTCCGGGATCGTTTCGCCCGCGCGCGCACGATCCCCGGCCTCCAAGTTGTACGGGCGGACAGCCAGGACGGCCCCGCCGGATTCGTCGCCTGCTACCACGACCCGCATCGCTCCCGCCTGGTGCCCCGGCTGGGCGCCTTCGGCCGCGACCGGGCCGGGGTGTATTTCAATCTCGCGTTCTACGAGCTGATCATCCACGCCATCGAGATCGGCGCGCGGTCGATCCACTACGGCACGCACTCCTACGAGGCGAAGACCCACCGGGGTTGCCGCCTCGAACGCCTGCACACCCGCATCCTCGCGCTGGACGGCGACCAGGACTGGCTGGCGGACGCGGCGGCGCTGCGCGGCGGGCTGGAGGAGTCCGAACTCGCCCGCTTTCACCACCAGAACGGGGACCAGGTTGCCTGACACGATCACCACGGTGCTCTTCGACGCCGCCGGAACGCTCTTCGACCTCGACCCCCCGATGGCCCGGCTGATAGCGGACGAGGTGACCGCCGGCGGAGTTCCCGTGACTCAAGCGGAGATCGAGCGAGCGGTCAGCCTCGTCGGCACGTCTGAGGGCTGGCCCGACGACCAGAGTTCGGCGTCCGCGCGCGTCGAGGCCTGGTCCCACTTCGTCGGGAACGTCCTGCGCGCGGCCGGTCAGTCACACCCGGAGCCGCGGACAATCGCCCAGAAGATCCTGGACCCGACCCGATATGTCCTGTACCCCGAGGCGCGGCCGGTCCTGGACTTGCTGACCGCCGCCGGTATCAGGATCGCCGTCGTGTCCAATTTCGACGACCTGCTGTACGAGATCCTCGACGCCACCGGCATCACCCACTATTTCCGGCTCATCGTGACCTCGTACCGTTTCGGCGCCTACAAGCCCGACGCGTCGATCTTCCAGTACGCACTCGACCAGACGGGCTCACTCCCCCACGAGACACTCCACGTGGGCGACTCGCCGTATTCCGACATCGGCGGCGCCACGGCGGCGGGAATTCACGGCGTGCTGGTGGACAGAACCGGCCGGCACTCCTCCTTCGCGGGCACCCGAATCCCGTCCTTGACCGGCGTGGTGCCGCTCATCAAGATGTCTGGTTAATGCCAGCCCGCGCCGAGTGTCATGAGCAACTCGGCGACCCGAGCCGTCTGCGCTGGAGCCAGGTCCGGCCGGGGCGCCACCGAAAGGAAGACCAGGGCGAGCATCACGGCGGCGTCGAGACGGTAGAGGCAGTCGGCGACCCCCTCCTCCGGGAGGCCGGCGGCGTAACCCTTCCGGATCAGGGCCTCGTCCAAGCCGTTCTCCGGGATTCTGGCGTATTCCGACATACGCGCCAGCTCCATCCGCGGGTCGCCGACGAGCGCGTTGGACCAGTCGATGACCGCGCGCACCAGGCCGCCCCGGCAGAGGAGATTCTGCCGCCGGACGTCCAGGTGCAGCAGGGCGTGGCGGGCGGGAACCACGGCGAGCCGCCTGGCGATCGCGGCGGGCGACGGCAGGCCGCCGAGATCCGGCTGGAGGGCTTGGAGGCGGCGGAATCGTTCCGGCAGCCGTTTGGCGATCAACTCCGGCAGGGACATGCCGTACTGCAGGACCGGCCCGGGTTCCGGCGCGGGCAGGGCATGCAGGGTGGCGAGCAAGGCGCCCACCGACGCCCAGTCGGGGTCCCCGGCGTCGGAGTCGATGAATCGGGAGATCAGGACGGGAAGCCCCGTGCCGGTCTGGTGCCGGCCGAGGACCTCCGCGACCGGGAAGCCCTGGGGTGACAGCCACTCGGCCAGCCGCTGCTCCTGGTCGAGCAGGAGTAAGGCTTCGACCCCCACGTTGTTCGCCGTGTGGAAGGTGCGCGCCCGGGGCATCCGGACGACCAGGTCCTCGCCCTCGGGGCCGGTGCCCCGGAAGGCGAGGAACTCGATCCCGCCGCTCAGCGGCGCCAGCCGTACGATGCCGAGAGCGGAAGCCAGGGCCGCCAGCTCGGCGGGAACGCCGCTCATCCGGAGAGCCTTCGCCACGACCGGCTCAGCCACGCCTCATACCGGGACCCGGACGGCTTGTCCACCACCAGGCAGAGCGGCTCGATGACGCGCCCCCGCCCCCCGGCCATACCGCCGTGCAGGGTGGTGAGATTGTGCCCCACCAGCAGGTCGAACCGCTCCCCCGGCACCTGGACCTCGTAACGCGCGCGGAACTCCGGCCAGGTCAGGCCCATCGCCAGCGAGGTGACATTGCAGAACACCCGGGTGACCTCGCCGGCGCAGCCGCGGCACGGGCAGGTGCCGCTCAGGGTGTGCAGAAGCGGGAAGCGCTCCTTCATCTCCGCCGCGACCGGCCGCTCGCAGTGCAGCAGCGGCACGGCCAGCAGGGCCGTCTCGGTCAGGCCGAGCATGCCGCCGACCGTGGGATAGGAGAAGGAGTGCGTCAGGCCGGCGTCCAGCGCCCGCCTGAGGTTGTCGCCCAGCCAGCGCGCGGTGCTGGGCGCGTCCGGGTTGCCGATGAAACGGGCGGACTTCACGTCTTCGAGGATGCGCAGCCAGTCGTAGTACGTGGTCACGCTCAAGGCCTCGCCGGGGTCGGCGATGAAGATCCCTTGATACATCTTGTGCGCATGCGTGGTGGTGTACCCGGAGCTGGAGAAGGTACGCCAGGCGGGGTCCCAGTCCGGCTCGTCCAGGACGCTCGGGGTGAGATACGAGGCGTGCTGGCCGTCGTGGTGCGGCAGCAGCGAGCGGCACGAGAACGGCTCGGGCACGGGGGTCGCCTGGGCGGCGTCGATCTCCAGGCCCAGGTCGTCGGGCGCGCCCGCGCGGATCAGCTCGGTCCGCAGTTCGGCGGCGACCCGATGCGCCAGCCGGCGGCTGGCGTCGCCGTCGAGCCGGAGCATCCCGATCTTGAAGACGACGAAGCCGTACCGCTCCAGACCCGCGACCGCGTTCTCGGCCACGACCGGAGCCGTCTCCGGCCAGAATTCCTCGTGTTTCATCAGCGAGCAGTCGATCAACTGCTCCATCAGGGGAAATCTCATCGTTCTGCTTTCTATTTGACTGCGAGGAATCCCTCGAAACAGACGTATTTCTGCACGGAGACCACCTGGCCGAACCCGGCGGCACGCAGCGAGGCGATGTTCTCCTCGCTGGTCAGCGGCGCGAGCACGCCTTTGAGGCTGCGCGACTTCCCCAGCACCTCATCCGGCGTGTACCCATTGCTCAACTTGAAATCCTGATAAATCTGCTGGGCCAGATCCTGGAACATCGGGCTGGCCGAGCGGACCTTCTCGTAGACGACGACGGCGCCACCCGGAAGCAGCGCGGAGTAAAGGCCGGCCAGCAGCCGCTGCCGCTGATCGGGGCGGAGAAACTGGAGCGTGTAGTAGATCGCGGCGAAATCGAATCCCTCGAACTCCAGAGCGGTGGCGTCGGCCTCGATGATTTCGATGTCCGGATCCCGCGCGCAGCGCCGCCGCGCCTCCTCCGCCATCCGGGGTTCGACGTCCACGGCCAGGAATCGCACGTCCTTGCCATGGTGCCGCCGGGCGAGCGCGCGGATCAGGGTGCCGGTCGAGCAGCCGATCTCGTAAACGACCCCGCCGGGCCGGACGAAGAACTCGGATAGCTGGGCCACCAGCTCGTGCCCGTCCCGGTAGTACGGAATGCTTTTGTCGGCGTGAATGTCGAAGGTGTCGCAGACATCGCCCGCGAAAGTCCACCTCCCATGCGGGCTGACAATGCCGTCGCCGACCGCCGTGCCATGGAACAAGTTCATAGTTCATGGAACGTCGCCGGGCGCATCGCGCACAGATCCACTCGGAATGCGCATTGACCCGCAAGTGGTCCGATCGACATACCCGGGGGTCCACTCCGGCCCTTCACTTCACCGCAAGTGGCCCTGGGCGGTACGGCGCGGAAAGGGTCCCATGGATTTCGCAAGTCGCGCCGGGCACCCGGCGCGAAAGAAATCATCCCTGGAGGAAGTCAATGACTTCAGAAAGCGCCACGCACGCCCGAGGGCGTGCGCTGGTCCTGCTGGCCGGGATCGGGGTGGCCGTCGCCGCCTTCCTGGCCAGCGGTGCCGCGGACGCCCGCGTCGGGGCCCTGCCCCCGTGCGGCGCCGAACTGCCCATTCCCGGGCACCCGGGCGAGACGTACGAGGTGCTCTGCCCGATCCAAGGTCCGCCGCCGAACGACGATGTTCCGTACGACTTCCAGGAGCCAGACCCTGACTGGCCCTGGCCCGGCCCGATCAACCCCTGATCGGTTGGACGCTCCTGGGGATGCCCCGCGCATCTCCAGGAGCCGGCGTCACCGGACGGTGAGCGGCCGCGGCGATCCGCCGACCCGGCGCAGGCTCGCCGCGACGGCGTTCCGCAGGGGCGGGGCCCCGCAGCGGGCGGCCAGCTCCAGCGCGGCCTCCAGGCGGGTCCGCGCGTCCGCGAGGCGGCCTGCGCGCAGCAGCGCCTCGCCGAAGGCGTGCAGCGACTTGGCCTGCTCCAGGTTGGCCTGGGTGGGGTCCAGCAGGCGGACCGACTCGGCGAGCATGTCCAGCCGGCGCGAGCCGGATTCGACCGAGGCGGCGAACCGCAGCGCCCGGCCGACGGCCCGCGGGGTGCCCCACGCGGTCGCCACGGCCAGCATCTCCCCGGCGGCCTCGCGCGCCTCCTCGCCCCGTCCGAGCAGGGCCAGGCAGCGGACCAGCGGCGCGCGCCAGTCCGAGACCAGCGGGTTGACCAGCGGTTTCCAGCCGCACTCGTCCCGGGTGGCCAGCACCGTCTCGAAGGCCCGCCGGGTCTGGCCCATGGCCAGGTGCACGGCGATCTCGCCAGGGGCGTACAGCACCGCGGTGACGCCGGCGACGTGCCGGGACCTGACCTGCTTGAGCACCTCGGCGGCCGCCTCGACCTCGCCGCGGGCCACCAGCGTCTTCAGCAGCGCGTTGGCGATGAACGGCTCGCCGATTCCGGTGGGCTCACCCTGGCAGCCCTCCCATGACTGCCGCGCGTCGGCGAGCGCCTCGGTCAGGCGGCCGAGGGCGTACATGATCTCCGAGCGGTAGAAGAGGGAGGGGGTGATGCCGCGCGGGGAGCCGGTGCGGCGGCTGTGCGCGAGCGCCGCCTCCACCGACGGCAGCAGCGCGGGTGAGTCACACGGGAGCAGGGCATACCACGCGCAGGTCAGCGGCGGCTCGGCCAGTGGATGGCCGATCAGACGGTCGCCCGCGATGACGTTAAGCCCTCGCCGCTCGGCCGCCTCCCGCCGGTTCTGGTGCGCGTCGTGCAGCGCGAGACCCGCTTCGAGGATGAGCCCGCCGATGGACGTGCCGGGCGGCTCGGCCGCGTAGCCGTCGATCAGCGCGACCAGGTCGGAGCCGTAGCGGGTGCCGTAGGCCACCATCGCGGCGCAGCCCTGCAGCGCCTGCCGGGCGTCCGCGGACATGCCCAGGTCGCGGTCCAGGGATGTCTGGCAGACGCGAGCCGCCTCCCTGGGGCGACTGGTCAGCCACAGCGTGCTGGCCAGACCGTGGGAGATCCGCGCCCGCGCCTCGGGGTCGGGTTCCCTGGCCAGCGCCTCCGACAGCCGCTCGATGGCGGGCCCGGTGCCGACCAGCGCTTCGGCCATGCCGAGCCGGGCCAGGATCCCGGGCCGCCGGTCCCCGAGATCCTCCGCCAGGGCCCGGCGCAGGAAGTCCACCGCGCAGGTCACCGAGCCGCGGGCCAGGCTGAGGTCGGCCGCCTGGGTGAGCACCCCGACCGGGTCGGGCGCGCCGGCGCCGGGCGGGACCTTGAGCAGGTGGGTGGCGGCGGTGATCGGATCCTGGCCGCGGCCGGCCGTCTCGGCGGCGCGCAGGTGCAGGTCGGTGCGGAGCGCCATCGGGATGGCGTCGTATACCGCGGTGCGGATCAGCGGATGGTCGAAGGCGAACCTGGCCGGCACGCCGTCGGCGACGATCAGCTGGCTGGACAGCAGCGGGACCAGCGCGTCCATGGCCTCGCGGGGGGAGATCCCGGCGATCTGGGCCAGCCAGTCACTGCCGGCCGCCTCGCGTAGCACGGCCAGGATCCGGGCCACGTCCACTGCGGCGGGCGGCAGGTGGCGGAGCTGCTGGGCGACGAACCTGGTCACGCCCGCCGGCAGAGTCCTGCGCGCGTCGCCGCCGGAGGCCGCGAGTTCCCGCATCAGGAACGGGTTGCCGCGGCTCATGGTGTGGCACCGGCCGGCCAGCTCCGGGTCCGGCTCGGCGTCGATCGCCTCGGCCAGCAGTTCGGCGCAGCCGTCCCGGCTGAGCGGCCGGAGCACCCGGGTGGTCGCGTGCGGCAGGCCGGCGATGGCCGAGGTCAGATGGCCGATGCGGTCGTGGCCCGGCCGGAGGGCGAGGACGAGCACCACCGGCAGCGCGTCGAGACGGGCGGCCAGGAAGGCCGCGAACCGCACCGAGGGCGTGTCCGCCCAGTGCAGGTCGTCCAGCACGATCACCAGCGGGTGGTCCGCCGCCAGCCCGGCGGTGCGCCGGTAGAGCGAGCTGAGGACGCGGTACTCGCCGTCCGGCGTGGTGGGGACGTCGTCCACCTCGGTGTGGCCGGGGAAGAGCTGCCTGGCGCACGCCCACGCGTAGTCGGGCTCCAGGTCGGTGCCGCGGGCCGCGGCCAGCGGCCAGCCCAGCGCGGCGGCCCGCTTCCTGGCGTGGTTGAGCACGCTGGTCTTCCCGATCCCCGCCGGTCCTTCGAAGATCAGGACATGTCCGGTACGGGTGGCCGCCGCGTGGTCGAGCGCCTGGTCGATGAGGCTGGTCTCGGCGTCCCTTTCGATCAGGGCGGGGCCCGCGAGCCGTCCGGACCGCTCGGGTACGGGCGCACGATCCAGGGCTGGGTCCTGGCGCAGGATCGCCGCCTCCAGGTCGCGCAGCGGCGCGCCGGGGTCGATGCCGAGATCCTCGCGCAGCCGGTCGCGCAACCGGCGGAAGACGGCCAGGGCGTCGGCCTGCCTGCCGCTGCGGTACAGGGCGATCATGAGCTGCCCGTGCAGGTCCTCGTCGAACGGGTACAGCTCCGCCAGGCCCGGGAGTTCCGGCACCAGCGAGGCGTGCTGGCCGAGCAGCAGCCGGCATTCCACGGCCGCCCGCTCCGCCGCCCGCCGCATCCGCTCCAGCCGGTCCGCCTCCCGGGCGAACCATGACAGGCCGGACACGTCGGCGAGGGGCTGTCCCCGCCACAGGCCCTCCGCCCGCTCCAGGGTGGCCAGCCGTTCCACCGGTTCGGCGGTGTGCCTGGCCCGCTCGATCAGCTGCTCCGCCTGGCTCAGATCGGTCCCCCACCCGGTGAGCACGTATCCCGGGGGCCGCGCGAGGATCTTCCCGCGCGCCCCGAGCAGGCGCCGCAGGGACGACACGTGTCGCTGCAGCGAGTTCGCCGCGGTGGCGGGGGGTTCGCCGTCCCACACCGCGTCGATCAGCTGTTCTGCGCCGACCACCTCGCCCGGCCGCAGCGCCAGCCGGGCCAGTACGGCCTTGCGCCGCAGGCCCGGCAGCGGCATGGCCACGCCGTCCACCGTCACATCCACCGGACCCAGCAGCCGCACCAGGACTGACATGAACAAGATCACCTACCGTACGGTTCCACGTCGCTGTGGGGCTCGCCTCTCTCAATGTGGCGTTCCATCCCGTTCCAGGTGGCGTTCCAGCGGTCACGGGAGGCTGTAGGAGTCTGCGCCAGGGGGCCAACGCCCTCGCGCCAGCACGACGCGTACCTTTTCGGCTTATGGGCGGGGTGTGGTTCCGGGCATGGCGAATAGCCCGAATATGCCCCAGTTAAACGAATACCCGGCCTTCCTGATTTGGCGCTGACGTGGCGCTGACGTCTGAAATATCACGCTTTTCCCGCGAATCTGTGGATCCGCCGCTGTGTGATGCTTAAATCCCGACAAGACAGGAAAGGCCCGATGGGCGTTGAGCTTGTGGACCCGCTGAGCGACCCGGAACCCTCGGGATGGCGCGATCTTCACCGGGACGAGGGGCTGACCGCGCCGTGGTCCTATGACGTGATCCGGGAGGCGGCCGGCTCGGCGCGGGCGGGCGTGCTGCCCGCCCTGCTCCACGACGGCGGGCGGGCCTGCGGCATCGCGATCGGCCTCTACCTCGGGCTCGGCCGCGGCAGGCGGCCCCGGCCGCGCCGCGAGCCGGTCCTGCTCGACGTCCGGGTGCCCGGATACTCGCACGGCCCCGGCTGGCACTTCGCCTCCTGGGTCCCGCCGGAGCGCCGGCGCCTGCTGCTGCGCGCCTACGAGCGCGCGGTCCTGGCCTGGCTGGGGAAGGGCTGCGCCGGTCTCGTGTACCGGGGCATGACCGCCACCGATCTGCCCGTGGTGGCGCGCCGGGCGGCCTTCACCCAGGCCGCCGCCACGTCCGGGAGCATGCCCGTGACCTGGACCTCGGCCGAGGAGTGGCTCGGCTCGTTGCGCGCGAGCCGCCGCAAGGACCTGCGCAGGCAGCGCCGCATCGTGGCGCGCTCGGAAGACCTGGAGGTGGAGATCGGAGCCGGGCGCGCCGACCTCGGGCCCGAGGCGCACGCGGAGATGGCGCGCTTGCACGACGACCACGAGCTGCGGCTCAAGTCGATGTGGGAGCCGCACGTGCCGCTGCCCGCGAGCTACTTCGCCGCCCTGCACGGCCGCCCCGACGTGGTCACCGCGACCTACCGGGAACGCCAGGGGCGGCTGCTGGCCTTCGGCGCCCTGCTCGACCATCCCACCCATCCGAAGCTGGGCTCGTGGGCGGCGGTCGATCCCGGCGAAGGCGGCCGCAAGCACCTGTACTTCTACCACTACCTCCGCCTGATCGACCACGTGGCCGGCAGCGGCGGGCGGCGCGAGCTCTCCGCCGGTCAGGGCATGTTCGAGGTCAAGGGTTCGCTCGGATTCCAGCCCGTGCCGATGTGGCGGGTGGTCGTGCCGCGATGGGCGGCGGGACGAACCGCATAGTCCACTTTTTCCGCCGCAAGTGGTTCTGTGATCGCCAGGGAAGCAGGGATAGATTTCCGGCAAATCATCCCGGAACATTAATGGAGGCATGGTGAAGAGTCCCGTTCTCATCACGGGAGTGGCGGGGTTCCTGGGGAGCCATTTAGCCGACGCGCTGCTGGCGGAGGGGCATCAGGTGCGTGGCGTCGACAATCTGATGGGCGGCTACAAGGACAACGTTCCCGGCGCGGTGGATTTCCGGGTCGCCGACTGCCGCGAATCCGGGGCGTACGCCGATCTGCTGGCGGGGGTCGAGACCGTTTACCACTGCGCCGCCGCGCCGTACGAGGGGCTCAGCGTGTTCAGTCCCTTTCACGTGCACGAGCACACCTGCGGCGCCACCGTGGCGCTGCTGTCGGCCGCCGCCGCCGCGGCGGGCGTGCGCCGTTTCGTGTTCTGCTCGTCGATGTCCAGGTACGGCGATGGCCGCCCGCCGTTCGCGGAGACCGACGAGCCCGCCCCCGTGACGCCGTACGGGATCGCGAAGTACGCCGCCGAGCTCATGGTGCGATCGGTCTGCGAGGCGCACGGCATGGAGTTCAACATCGCCGTCCCGCACAACGTCATCGGCCCCCGGCAGCGTTACGACGATCCCTACCGCAACGTCGCCGCCATCATGATCAACCGCATGCTGCGGGGAGAGCGCCCGGTGATCTACGGCGACGGCTCCCAGCTGCGCTGCTTCAGCTTCGTCTCCGACGTCGTGTCGTGCCTGGTCCGGCTCGGCGCGGACGCCCGGGTGCGCGGCGAGGTCGTCAACGTCGGCCCGGACGAGGATCCGGTCTCCGTGCTCACCCTGGCCGAGACCCTCGCCGAGCTCATGGGGGTGCCCTGCGATCCGATCTTCGTGCCGGCCCGGCCCCTGGAGGTCCACCACGCCACCTGCGACTCCGGCAAGGCGCGCCGGCTGCTGGGCTACGAGACGGGGACCACGCTGCGGGAAGGGCTGCGGAGCATGATCGATTGGATCTCGGCGCGCGGGCCGCGGGAGTTCGACTACGGCCTGGAGCTGGAGATCGTCTCGGCGCTCACGCCCAGAACCTGGACCGACCACCTGATCTGACCGCATCACAGACCACTCGGAGTCCCCATGCCTGTAGACGCCTTACCAGAGCACCGCGCGCCGTTCCTGCGGGCGAACGCGGTCACCCTCGTCGCCGGGACGACGGGCCTGGCGCTCGCGGCGATCGTGTGGCTCCGGCTGCCGCACGAGCACACCATCGAATCCCTGTGGATCTTCCTGTTCAAGCTGCTGCCGTTCGTCGCGATGAGCGTCGCGATCGCGTGGCTGGATCCGGCGTGGGCGCGGTGGCTGCGGCTGCCGATGATCCTCATCCCCGCCTGCTTCCTGATCTTCTACGCCGTGTTCATCCCCCGGATGTTCTTCGTCGCCGGTGAGCCGGGCTCGGAGTACTACTACACGGTCCTGACGCTGGTCCCGTTCATCATCCTGTCCATCGCGCTGGCCTACCGGCTTGGCGGCGGCTCGCGCTCGGGCACGCTGCGGCTGTGCGGGGCGATGATCATCCTCCAGCTTTCCGGGCTTGAGGATCTGGCCTTCCTGGTCATCAACCCGCACACCGATCCGGCGTGGACGCCCATCCCGGAGGTGTGGCACTGGGCCGAGCACATCAGGGTCAGGCTCGGGCACTATCCGGCCAAGCACGAGGCGTACATCTTCATCGCGGTGCACGTGGCGCTGGCGATCGCGGTGCTGGCGGTGCCGGGGCGGGCGGTCCGGTCTCTCAGCCGGCGGCTGCGGCGGTCCCCGTGACCGGGCTGACGGCCGTGGTGCCCTGTTTCAACGAGGGCGAGCAGGTGGCGGCGGCGCATCGCGCCATCGTGAGCGCGCTCGGCGCGATCCCCGAGCTGGAGATCATCTTCATCGACGACGGCAGCTCGGACGACACGTTGGAGCACATGCGCGCGATCGCCGCGATAGACCGGCGCGTGCGGTATATCTCGTTCTCGCGCAATTTCGGGCTCTCGGCCGCGATCAGCGCGGGGTTCCGCTACGCGAGCCGCCCGTGGATCGTCCAGCTCGACGCCGACCTGCAGGTCCCGCCGGACCAGACGTGGGTGCTGCTGGCCGAGGCGGCCAAGGGCTACGACGTGGTGTTCGGCACCCGGCGGGTCCGGCATGATCCACTCCTGCGCCGGCTGGGAGCCGCAGGCCACCAGTGGGCGGCCAAACGGCTGCTCGGCGTCGAGGTGCCAATGGGGGCTTCGTCTTTCCGGGTGCTCCGCGCGCCGGTGGCCCGCACCCTGGCCGAGCTGCGGATGAACAACGCGTACTTCGCCGCGAAGGTGCCGCTGGTGACCTCCCGCTATACCGCGGTCGAGACGACCCACCAAGCCCGGGAGTCCGGGGGGTCGCGGTTCCGCCCGCTGCGTCTTGGCGGGCACGCCTTCGAGCTGTTCTTCGGTTTCTCGTGGCGGCCGCTCAACGCCGCGTACCTGATCGCGGCGGTGGCGGCGGCCGTGGCCGCCGTGGCCGCCGTGGGCTGGCTGCTGGGCGTGATCGCGCCGGCGGGCGTGGCGCTGGCGGCGCTGGACAGCTCGGCGCTGACCGCCGTCGTGTGCGCCCTGTCGGCGCGCTACCTGCACCGGTTGATGCTGGACTCCACGCCGTTGCGCGCCTTCTACATCGCCGAGTCGAATCTGGACGTCCTGCCCGAGGACACCCTGGACGGGGGCGTGCCCGCCGTGCCCCCGCCCGCGCTGCCGCTTGAGAAAGGGCACGATCATGTCCGCTGACGGGCCGCTGCTGGTGCTGGGGGCCGGGGAGGAGCAGTTGCCGCTGTTCCGGGAGGCGCGCCTGCGGGGTCTGCGTACCATCGCGGTGGACTGGCGGGACGACCGGCCGGGGGTACCGCTGGCCGACCGGTTCCTGCGGGTCTCGACCCGCGACCACGCCGCCGTGGTCGCGGCGCTCGGCGAGACCCGGCCGAGCGGCGTGGTGTCGGCGGGCAGCGACATGTGCCTGCTGAGCTGGCACATGCTCTCCCGGAGGTACGGCACCCCGCACCTCTATCCTCGGGAGGCCGCCGACGCGTCGATGGACAAGGCCGCCTTCCACCGGATCGCGCGGAGCGCGGGCCTGCCCGGCTACCGGTGGGCGGTGACGCGCCGGGCCGAGCCAATGCCCGGGCTGGAGTTCCCCGTGGTGGTCAAGCCGGTGGACGCCTCCGGCGGCAAGGGGGTCGCGCTGGTGCGCGAACCGTCCGGGCTGGTCGCGGCGCTCGCCGCCGCGCTGGCGCATTCGGTGTGCGGCGAGGCCGTCGTGGAGGAGTTCCGCGAGGGCAGGAACATCACCGTCGAGGTCTTCCTGCGGGACGGCGCGGCCGCCTTCTCCGTGCTCACCGAGAAGCGGGTGATCCCGGGCCCGGGCTTCCTGATCGGCGGGCACACCTGCCCGGCCCCGATCGCCGCGGAATCACGGAGGAGGATCGTCGAGGCGGCCCTGCGGCTGTGCGCGGCGATGGGATGGCGTGACGGGCCCGCCCATTTCGACGTCATCCTGGCTCCGGACGGTACGCCCTACGTGCTGGAGGTGGGGGCGAGGCTGTGCGGCAACGGGTATCCGCGGCTCACCCGCGCGGTGTACGGCGTCGACACGGTCGGCGCGCTGATCTCTCTCGCGCTGGGCGAACCTTACGACCTGACGCCGCGGCGGCACGGCCACGGCATCATCCACGTGCTGCGCTCACCGTACGAATGGGACGGGGGGCTGGCCCGCGTCGACGGTCTGGACGAGGTCAGGGCGCTGCCCGGGGTGGCCGACGCGGAGGTGGTGACGCCCGTGGGGGCGCCGGTCCATCCGTTCACGCAGTCGGGGCACAAGCTCGGCTACCTGGTGGTGACCGGCGACTCCGCCGAGGACGCGGAGGCCACGCTGAAGAAGGCGCTCGCGACGCTGCGCCTGGTGATCACTCGCGGGCCGCGCTGACCGTGCGCCGGATGACCCGCAGGGTGGCGCCGAGCACCGCCTCGCCGAGGTGGCCGAACCCGATGACGAGCCCGTTCAGCGCGGGCGACCGGGGATGCACGTAGGAGTCGAGCTCGGTGAGGTGGATCCGCTGGACGGCGAGGGCGCGGACGACCCGCTTCGCGCACACCTCGTCCGGCAGCAGCAGCGTCGCCGTGCCTCCGGCCCGCAGCAGCCGCGTGCCGGGCTGGTCACCCAGGGCCTGCCACACCAGCCGCCACAGCGCGGCGTGCCGCCCGGCGAGCCGGGTGAGGTGCGCGGCCATGCCGCCGGAGGCCAGCAGATCGCTGACGGCCAGCTGCACGAGCGGCGACGGCTGCTCGTAGTGGGCGGGATCGGTCTTGGCGATCGTCTCGGCCAGGCCGCGCTCGACGACGGCGAAGCCCAGGTGCAACGCCGGGGTCAGGACGGCGCCGAAGGAGCCGATCAGGGCGGCGTGCTCAGAGCGCGCCAGCGACATGAGGGGCGGCAGCGGGCTGACGTCCAGGTCCAGGACGCCGCCCAGGGCCGGTTCGATGAGGAGCGACCCGCGCGTGCGCGCGTCCTCGGCCAGCGCCCGCCTGCGCTCCAGCGACAGCCGCGCGCCCAGCAGCGGGTTGCGCTCCGGGGTCAGCACCGCGGCGTCCCAGTCCCCGCGCATCAGGTCGAGGCGCACGCCCTGGTCGTCGACCGGGACGGACGACACCCGGCCCTGCCTGGCCGCCACCGTGCGCGCCATGGGCAGCGCGGGACACTCCAGCGCGATCACCGGATCCTCGCCGAGGGCGCTCAGCACCAGCCGCAGAGCGCTGTCCTGGCTGCTGGTGACGACCACCTCGTGCCGATCCAGCACGATTCCCCGCGCCTGGAGGAGGTGCCCGGCGATGGCCGCGCGCAGTTCCGGCAGCCCCAGCGGCGGCGCCTCCGCGACGCCGGGGGCGATGTAGCTGACCGTGCGCCAGGCCGCCCGCCAGGCCGGCAGCGGGAAGCAGTCCGAGCTCGGCCGGTCCGGCCGCAGATCGATGGCCGGCGCCGGTCCCGGCCTGCCGGACGCGGGGGCCGTGCGCGCGGCGTCCAGGGAGTCTTTCGCGACGTAGGTTCCCGAGCCGACGACTCCGGTGATGTAACCGTCGGCGTAGAGGGCGTCGTAGGTTCCGACCACGACGCCGCGCGACACCTTGAGTATTCTCGCCAGCGCCCTGGTGGAGGGCATCCGGGTTCCGGTGGCGAGCCGGCCCGAGTCGATGGCCGCCTTCAACTGCGTCAGCAGTTGCTCCTGGAGCGGCGGGGCCTGGTTTCTGTCTAGGAGCAGAGGAACGCTGAGTCGCTGTGGCTGGCGCATTTTCTCCCCGGAACGCGTCTTTCCGTCGCCGCCCCCGCCGGCGGCGCTTGACCCCTTCATGGTGTCCGGGCGGCCTGAAAATCCGCTGACGCGGTGCTGAAGCAGGAGGTCAGCGCGGGGTCACCTTCGAGATCACCGTGCGCAGCTTGCCCGTGCGCCCGCGCGCGATCCGGGCGGTCAGCCGGACCTCCACCCTGACCTCCCCGCCGAACAGCGCGCCCAGCTCCCGCTCGATCACGGCCGGGGTGGAGTCCCGGTGCGCCTCGGCGACGTTGACCCGGACCAGGACGTGATCGAGGCTCTCCTGGATGAGCACGTGCTCCAGCAGTCCGGGCAGGTGCTCGTAGACCGGGTTGATCGCCCGGGGGCTGAGCCGCCGGCCGGAGGGCAGGACGACGAAGTCGTCGACCCGCCCCTGCACCAGCTTCATGGTGGGGAACCCGCTGCCGCACGGGCAGATCTCGTCGCCGGGCACGCCGACGTCGCCGATCGCGTAGCGGAACAGCGGCATGGCGCGGTTGCTCAGCCCGGTGAGCAGGATCTCCCCTTCCTCGCCGGGCCCGGCGGGCCGCCCGTCCCGGACGAATTCCACGATCACGTTGTCGGCCGCGAGGTGGTAGCGGTGCCGCGGGCACTCGTAGGCGATGTGGTGGAACTCGAAGGCGCCGTAATCGTCGAAGCAGTCACACTGGAATCCCTCGCTGATCTGCCTGCGCAGCCCCTCGGTCAGCAGTTCGGAGTGCAGGTGGATGGCGCGTGGCCGGATGCGGGACAGCTCCGCCGGGGTGGCCGTGGCCAGGATCAGCTGCAGGATCGAGGGATAGGCCGTGATGAAGTGGGGCCGGACGCGCAGCAGGTCCGCCACGTAGCCGCGCGGGTCCGCCTGGGTGAGATCGACGCGTTCCCGCCGCCCGAGGCCGAGCCGCTCCCAGGGCAGCGGCGTGAGCCGCTCGTAGGCCGTGTACGCCACCCGGTGCCACGGCCGGTAGCCGATGGCCGCCAGGTGCCGGTAGGCGAAGGCGAAGTACCGGTTGTACGCCTCGCGCGAGTGGTAGAACTTCATCACGGTCCCGGAGGAGCCGGAGGTGGCGTCCTCGAACGTGTTGGCCGGGGAGTAGCCCCGCGCCAGCGCCCGGGTGATTCCGTACCGCTGGAGTTCGGCCTTGGTCGTCGTGGGCAGCCTGGCCAGATCGGCGATCGACCTGATGTCTTCGGGGCGCACCCCGGCCGCCTCGAACTTGTCGCGGTAGAACCGGCTGCGGTTCCAGGCGTACTCGACCATGCGGCGCAGGGAGCGGTCCTGGCGGCGCCGCACCTGGTCCGGCGTCAGCCTCTCGTTGCGGAGCGCGCGGATCACGGCGGCGCCCTGCTGTATCGCGTCTCGCATCATGACATCCTCCGCAGCGGCCAGCCGACGCACCGGTTCAGGATTGGACTGCGCATGGCGAGCAGGCGTCCCCTCGGTTCCTGGCACACGCCGAACTGTTTCTTCGTCTCGTACGCCGATGCGCCGAATTGCACCCGGCGCACGCCCAGCGTGATCGCGGTCCGCACACACGCGGCGACCAGCGCGTGGTAAGCGCTGGTGCCCTCGGTCAGCCCGTAGTCCCGGCCGATCCATTTGGCGGACAGGTCATCGCCGTCCCGGAGCAGGGCGACACATCCGGCCAGCTCCTCGTTCCGGTAGGCGGCCAGGACGGTCAGATCGTCACCCAGCACGGCGGCGGCCTCCTGGAACAGCCCTGGCACGAACCGGTGAATGCCGTGGTGGCGCCGCACCACATCGCCCACCAGGCGATCCAGGCGCGGATCGCCCCGCTCGGCCAAGGGCCGCACGGTTATACCCTCGCCGAGAGAGCGCCGTGCGACCCGCCGAACCTCCTGCCGCCGCTTCCTGGGCAGGCTCCCCAGGTACTCCTCGAACGAACTCCACGCCACGTCCATGCGCGTCTCCGGCGCCATGACGAGCGCATGACACCTGTCCAGGCCGCTCCAGGCCGGATGGCCGACCGGCAGGTGGTCGATGACGCTGAACGGGGCACGCTCGCGCCGGGTCAGGGCGCGGAGCTCCCGGCACAGGGCGGCGAACTCGTCAAGGTCCCGCGCCAGCAGCCCGGCCTTCGACATCATGGGCACCCCCACGTGCAGGTACGGCGTCCGCCGCAGCACCCACCCGAACCGCGCCTCCAGGGCAGGGTTCTGCAGCCGCTGTTCGAGCGTGCACGCCGCCGCGGCCACCAGCCGTCCCCGGCGGCGCAGCAACAGGTATCTGGGCCGGTGACCGGCCAGCACCCGCTCGGCCAGCCGCAGCCAGCGATGCCCGGTGAAGTCGCCGACCGTGCCAAGAGCGTCCCACTCGGCGGGATCGACGGACGTGATCGTGTCCAGCACCTCAGTGGAGTACATGGCTCGCCACCGTGAAGCGCAGCGTCCGCGACACGGCCGCGGCGGCGGCGTCGAGCGCGGCGACGCTGTCCCCGCGCAGGACCACCCAGCCCAGCTTGTCCGACACCTCGCGGTAAGGTCGCACCTGCTGCCCGGGTCGCGCCAGGATCACCAACTCGGCCACGCCTGGGAGCGCCCTGGCCCGCTCAGCGCCGGACACCGAGACAAGCCTCCCCGCCTGCTCGGCGGCCAGCACTTTCCACATGACCGGCCGCGGTATGTGCGGCCTCAACTCGATCGGCTCGCCGACCGCGGCCCGCACCGCCGCCCGGACCGGATCCACCCCGTGGCAGATCCGCGTCAGGTCGTCGATGCCGTTCCCTCCCGTGCGCACCCCCAGCTCGATCAGGTACGGCTCGCCGCCCGGCGTGACGACCAGGTCGAGATTGAGCGGCCCGCGCCGGTAGCCCAGCAGCCCGCAGACCCGGTTCACCAGCCGCCGACAGGCCCGCTCGACCTCGGGGGGCAGCCCGGCGGGCATGGCGTGCGCCGTGGTCAGTGTCAGCGGCGGCGGGCTCAGCGTGCGCCGGGTCATCGCCATGAACACCACCCGGCCGCCCTCGATGACGCACTCGCAGCCGCAGTGCGTGCCGCGGATCTCCTCCTCGACCAAGATCCCGCCGCCGTAGGCCCGCTCCTTCGCCGCCTGCGCGGCCGCCAGGATCTGCTCGGGCGACTCGCATCTGGTCACCCCGCGGCCCCCCTGCGCGTCCGCGGGCTTGACCACCACCGGAAACCGGAGGCCGCGGGCACGTTCGGCGATCTCGCGGGGATCGTGGCTCGCGATCCACCGATAGGAGGAGACACCCAGCCCGTCGAGCATGCTCCTCAGCACCGTCTTGTCCACCGACGCGCGGACGGCCGTCTCCGACAGGTGGACAGGCAGCCCGAGGACACGGGTCAGCTGGAGCAGGGTGGGCAGGGCGATGTCGCTGCACGGCGCGATGACCCCGGCCAGGTCGCCGCGCGGGGCGAGCGCGCGCTGGATCCCGTCGGCGTCCCTGGTGCTCAGCGGCACGTACTCGTCCGCCACGGCGACGCCGGGCGCGGCGGCCGAGCGGTCCACGGCGATCGTCCGGTAGCCCATCTCGGCCGCGATCCGGTAGGTGGACAGCGCGCCGTCCGCCGCGCCGAGCACGACGAGGGTCTTCACGACGCCACGTGCCCGCGCGCGAGCCACCGCTCGGCGACCCTGTCCAGCGGCAGCAGGAGCACGGCGAGGGCCAGCGCCAGGTGCACGGCCATGAAGATCACGGCAGCGGTGACGCTGGGCGGCCCGCCGAGGAAGACGATGATGTGCGAGGCCCAGCTCAGCTCGGACGGCCTGCCGTTCTGCCAGTCGTAGGTCAGCCAGAAGGTGAGGTCGTTGAGCCCGGAGATGACCACCAGGATGGCGGCGAACCCGGCCTTGAGCACCGCCGTGGTCCGCGCACCCGCCATGCGGTAGGCGAAGAGCGCGAACAGCACCACGAACGTCACCGTCAGCAGCTGGAACTGGTAGATCGGCTGGAACGCGGCGTCCTGCTCGGCGGGCGGGACCGCGCCGTACGCGAGGATCCGCAGGACCAGCCCAGTGTCCAGGAAGCCCATGTAGACGACCGTGGCGAGAACCAGCAGCCAGGGCGCGGCTCTCCAGCGGGGCAGCAGCGCCACCGTCACCACGGCGAGCACGAACGGGCTGAGCCTGAATGCCCAGTCGGCCAGGTCGCCCAGTGTCTGCTTCGGCGGCAGCACGATCATGATCAGGTAGACCAGGGCCGCCGTCGGGACTCCCGGAACCAGCCAGAGCCAGTTCTTCACGCGCCGGCCTCCTTCCGCGTCCAGAAGGGGCCGAGCGCGAGCGCGTCGACGTCGGTCTTGCGGAAGCAGGCGACCGCGTCCTCCGGCGTGCACACGATGGGCTCGTCGTTGTCGTTGAACGAGGTGTTCATCAGCATCGGCACACCGGTCAGCTCCGCGAACCTCTCGATGAGCCGGTGGTAGAGCGGGTTGTCGTCCCGGCACACCGTCTGCACCCGGGCGGTGCCGTCCACGTGCGTGATCGCGGGCACCCGATCGCGCTGATGCGCCAGCACGTCGGAGACCAGCAGCATGACCGGCGACGGGTGGTCGCCCGCGAAGTACTCCCCCGCGCGCTCCGCCAGGCACGACGGCGCGAACGGCCGGAACGCCTCGCGGTGCTTGACCTTCTCGTTCATCCGGGTCTTGGCCTCGGGATCCCGGGGGTCGGCGAGCAGCGACCTGTTGCCCAGGGCGCGCGGGCCGCACTCCATCCGCCCCTGGAACCAGCCCACGATCAGGCCGTCGGCGAGCGCCGCCGCGGTGTGCGCGGCGATGTCGTCCACCCGCTGGTACGGCAGCCCGGCGTCGGACAGCGCGCGTTCCATCCGGTCCTCGCCGAACTGGGGTCCCGTGTAGATGAAGCCCCCGGTCGGCCGGGGGCGGCCGTAGCGGCCCACCGACACCTCCAGGGCCGCGCCGAGCGCCGACCCGTCGTCGGCCGCCGCCGGTTGGGCGAAGAACTCCTCGAACGGCGTCTCCCGCAGGATCCGGCCGTTCATGACCGAGTTCAGCGCCACGCCGCCGGCCACGGCCAGCCTGGGCAGGCCGGTTCGCTCGTGCAGCCACCTGGCCAGGTGCAGGCCCGCGCGTTCCAGCGTCGCCTGCAACGCGTAGGCGATGTCCATGTAGTGCTGCGAGATCGGGTTGTCCCTGGTGACTTTCGTGCGGGGCCGGGGCGGGCCGAAGGTGTCGAGGAACTTGCGCGAGACCAGGTGCCTGCCGTTGACGTGATGCCGGAACCAGCTCAGGTTCAGCTCGAACCCGCCGTCGGGGTCCAGGTGGACGAGGTCGGCGAACTGCTCGGTGTAGGTGGCGGAGCCGAAGGGGGCCAGGCCCATCACCTTGCCCTCGTCCACGGTGGGGTGGAAACCGAGGTAGCCGGTGATGATCGCGTACATGGCGCCCAGGGAGTGCGGGTACTTGACGCGCCGCAGGTCGGAGATCTTGCCGCCGTGCGCGACGGCGAGGCAGGTGCTCGTGCCGTCGCTGCCGACGCCGTCCATGGTGAGGACGGCGGCGGAGTCGAACGGGGAGACGTAGAAGGCGCTGGCCGCGTGCGCGCGGTGATGGTCGATCAGATGCACCTTGAACCGGGTCGGGCCGGTGTGCCCGACGGCGTCCCTGATCTCCTGGCCGATCGTGTAGGTGCGTTTGACATGCGCGAGCACCGCCCCGCCGACGTGGAAGTCGTCCACGCCTCCGGATCCCCCGCCGTGCCGCCAGGTCTCCCGCCAGCCGGCCGAGCGCACGCCCCCCTCGCGCCTGTTGCGGAACACCTCCAGGGTGCCCGGGAAGTAGCGGGCGAACACCCTGGCCGCGTGCGCCACCTCGGGCCAGCGCTGCCAGTAGAAGGCGACGTGGTCGACCTCGGCCAGGGTGATGCCCGCCTGGTCGAGGCAGGAGTTGATCGCCCCGCCGGGAAAGCGGCCGTCGTGCTTGACGCGGCTGAACCGTTCCTCCTCCGCGAACGCGACGATCTCGCCGTCGCGTACGAGCGCCGCCGCCGAGTCGTGGACCCGGGATATGCCAAGGACGTACATGTCAGGGCTCCGTACTGTAGGTGCGTTGGGTTCGCCGCAGGACGCCCGCCCGGGCCGCGATGGCGAGGGCCAGGGCCGTCAGGCCGCCCACCGCGCCGAGCGCGGGCGCCAGCGCGGCCGCCAGGAGGCCGGCGGCGAGCACGCCGATCAGCGCGGTCGTGGAGGTGTGGGCCGCGGCCCGGTCGGTGGTGTTCTCCAGCAGGTGCACGGCGTATCTCACGATGAGGAACAGGGCCAGCACGAGGAGCGCGAGCGCGCCGAGCGCCACCCAGCGGCCGATCCCGGTCAGCAGCAGTTCGCGGGTGCCAGGCACGAGCAGCAGGACGGACCACAGCACGGCGAAGGCGAGCCCGAGGCGCTCGCCGAGGCGCAGCAGCCCGGCGGCGCGGGCGTCGCCCTCGGCGCGACCGGCGCCCCGCAGCCGGGCCGACGTGCCGGGCTGGGCCATCCGCAGCAGGTAGTTGGCCAGCTGGGCGATCGCGGTCGCGGGCAGCAGGACCAGGTAGAGCGTCCCGCTCTCGGCGACCTGTCCGGACACGGCCAGGGCCAGGTAGACCAGGGAGAAGGAGAGCGTGTCCAGCACCTCGGAACCGCCGAGCAGCACCGTCGAGCGCGCCAGGCGGCGGACGAGCCCGCGGCGGCGCAGCCTGCGCTCGGGCCGCGTCACGGCCTTCGGCAGCGTCGCCAGCGTCCACGCCGTGACCAGCGCGCATCCGGCGGCCAGCGTCGTCAGGTGGAACTGCGGCGTCCAGCCGGCCAGCCAGGTGACGGCGGTGGCGGCGAGCACCGTGACGCCGTTGGCCGCGAACGCCAGCGCGTCGGTGGACGCCCTGCCGTACAGGCGGTGCAGGCCGCACAGGGTCATGAGCAGGCCGGTGCAGGCGAGCCAGGCCGCCGCGGCGAGGTAGGCCGCCGCCTCCGAGTCCGGCGCCAGCGCCATGACCGGCGCCAGGACGGCCAGCAGGACGGCCACGGGAGCGGCGGACAGGGCGACGGTGATCCTGGCCAGCTGCGGGGCGAGCCGCCTGCACCGGGGCAGGGCCTTCAGGGCGGCCTTCTCCGGCGCGTTCACGACCAGCGGCAGCCACATGGACAACCCGACCGTGCTGGCGTAGAGGCCGAAGGCGTCCGCGTCCCAGACGCCCGCCAGGGTGACCGGCATGAGCTGCACGCCGAGCCGGAAGGCGCCCCGGCCCGCGAGCAGGCGCAGGATCATGGCAGGTCGGGGGAATGCGACGGTCACCTCGCTCATGGCCGCCGCGCGCTGGTTTCGGCGGGGCGGCACAGCAGGTCCTCGGCGGCGATCGGGATGCTCGCCTCGCGGACGTAGAAGAGCCGGGGTCTGGCCTGGCCGGCCGCGATCGTCGCCAGGTGCCGTACCACGAAGGCCAGGACGCCGAGGCTCACCGCCGCGAGCAGCAGCGACACCGTGACACCGGCCGTCTGGCCGGCCCATCCCGCGGCCTCGCCGGCGGCGCACAGCGCGGCCAGCCCGGCCGCGGCCAGGGCCAGGCCGGACGCCGCGCTCGTCAGCCGCCCGCTCCTGGTGACGAACAGATCGGCCGCGTGCGCGGCGAGCCGGCGCAGGGTCGCCTTCGGCGAACCGGTCAGGCGCTCGCGGTGGCGCACGGGGACGGTGGCGTACCTGCTGGTCAGCTTCGGCAGGGTGGCGAGGAAGTACGGCGTGCCCAGGTCGAGGTCGACGACCGCCCGGGCGACGGGCGAGCGTACCAGCCGGAACGCGGTCGCTCCCGCCGGCAGCTCCACGTTCAGGACCCTGGCGGCCAGGAAGTGGAAGAGCGCGGTGCCCGCTCTGCGGGTCCAGGAGTCCTTGCGCTCGGTCCTGATCCCGAATACCGCGTCCTGGCCGGGGGAGGCTTCGATCAGCCGGAGCGCCTCGGCCGCGGGGAACTGCTGGTCGGCGTCGAGATGCAGGATCCACGGGCGGTCCGCGTACCGGTAGCCGGCCGAGAACGCGGCCTCGAAGCCGAAGTTCCTGGTGAAGGAGATGTACCGTACGCGCGGATCCGTTCCGGCGAGCGACTTGATCGCTTCGAGGGTGCCGTCGTCGCTGCCGTCGTCGACGAAGAGGATCTCCAGGTCCAGGTGCCCCAGGTCGGCCACGATCTCGGCGTGCACCCCCGCGATGGCGTCGACTTCGTTGAAACACGGGATGACCACTGATAATCCGGCTTCTGCCGGTCCGGTGTTTTCCGTGTTCACGGCCACTCCCCCAGGGTCTTTTCGGCAGCGTATCCACGGGTTCGGACCGTTTCACAGGTCCACTTGGGCGGCGGATGATCGGCTTGGTGGACCTCTCAGACTCGGGCTTCGCGGCGGAAGCGGGGGCGGATCCGGTTGCCGTACATCGCGAGCGCGGAGGCGATGGCCATGTGCATGTCGAGGTAGGTGTACGTGCCGAGACGCCCGCCGAACAGCACGTCCTTCTCGGCGCGGGCGAGTTCCCGGTAGCGCGCCAGGCGGGCGCGGTCGGCGGGAGTGCCGATGGGGTAGTACGGCTCGTCTCCCGGGCCCGCGAAGCGGGAGTACTCGCGCGCGATGACGGTGCGGTCGCCGGGATAGTCACGCTCGGGATGGAAGTGGCGGAACTCGTGGACCCGGGTGTAGGGCACGTGCTCGTCGGCGTAGTTCATCACCGACGTGCCCTGGAAGTCGCCCTGGGCCACGACCTCGAACTCGAAATCCAGGGTCCGCCAGCCCAGCGCTCCCTCGGCGCGGCCGAAGTAGCCGTCCAGCGGTCCGGTGTAGACGACGGGAACGTTCCCGGCCGCGCCCAGCTCGGCGAAGTCGGTGCCCAGCCGTACCTCGATCAGCGGATGGTCGGACATCCTCTCCAGCCATGCCGTGTAGCCGTCGACCGGCAGCCCCTGGTACCGGTCGGCGAAGTAGCTGTCGTCGAAGGTGTAGCGCATCGGCAGCCGCGTGATGATCTCCGCGGGCAGTTCCCTGGGGTCGGTCTGCCACTGCTTGGCGGTGTAGCCGCGGATGAACGCCTCGTACAGCGGCCGCCCGACCAGCGATATCGCCTTCTCCTCCAGATTGGCCGGATGCGCGACCTCGCCCGCCTGCGCGGCGATCACCGCCCTGGCCTCCCCGGGCGACATGGCCCGGCCGAAGTAGGCGCAGATCGTGGCCAGGTTGATCGGCATGGGATAGACGCGATCCCCCGCGATCGTGAAAACCCGATGGCGGTAGTCGGTGAATGCCGTGAACCGGTTCACGTACTCCCAGACCCGCTCGTTGGAGGTGTGGAACAGGTGCGCCCCGTAGCGGTGCACCTCGATCCCGGTCGAGGGCTCGACCTCGCTGTACACGTTGCCCCCGATGTGATCCCGCCGCTCCACGACGAGCACCCGCAGCCCCAGGTCCCTGGCACACCGCTCCGCGACAGTCAGCCCGAACAGCCCCGCCCCCGCGACCACAAGATCAATATCCATCGCGTTTCACCGTAATGGCCACACCCGCGCTCGCCGAGGTCCACTTCCCACCGGACCACACTGGCTCGGCTCAGGTCGCGAGCGCGTGGTCCGCGGGAAGGGTCTTGACACCCTTGATCAAGAGGTAGGCGAGCATGGAGACCTCGCTGACGGTCGCCACCACGACGACGAGCGGGTTGACCACGCCGGCGAGTTCGGGGGCGAGGAACTGCAGGGCCACGTCGAGCAGGTAGAAGACGGTCGCGAGCATCAGCATGACGCTGAGGGGGCGGGGGAACATGCCGGACCGGTAGGCCAGGAGGCCCAGGGGGAACAGCCACAGGCCGAAGAAGATCTGGGCGATGAGGTAGCCGGAGCGCTGGAGGTCGAGCAGGAGTAACACCAGCGCGGGCGAGCCTTCGGGGCCGAAGGCGCCGGCGTAGGAGGGGTCGGTGGCGACTAGCAGGCTGCCCAGCTGGTTGAGCATGTTCAGGCAGGTGATGGCGACCGCGACCACCACGAAGAGGACCATGGCGTGGGCCACGCTCTTGTTCACGTGGTGCAGCAGCCGGTAGAGGGACATGACGACAAACAGAAGGAATGTCGCCTGCGTCAGGTCGGCCACGAAGCTCATCCGGACCAGTGAGGCGTTCGCCACGACGTTCGCCACGGTGGTGGCGGCATCGCCTGGCGCGAAGGCATCGACTCGGATGATTTGGGCGAAGCCGCCGAGGATCGCGACGATGAGGTAGAAGAGTCCCGCGGTTCGGGCGAGCCGCTTCGGTGAGTCCATGACGTGCTCCTTCGGTCCGGTGGATGTGGTCAGACCGTGACAGAGCCGGGTTGAGTCCCGGTGGAAGGCCGGTGGAGCCCGTGGGAGGATCGACCCCTGAGCGCGGGAGCGGCCCGGTGGTGCGGATCGGTCTTTTCGGTGGTGTCAGTGCCGCCGTCGGTGGGGCGACGGTGGACGTCGGTCCGGCGAAGTGCCAGACCGTGCTCGCGGTGCTCGCCCTGTCCGCCGGGTCCGTCGTTCCGGTGCCGCGGCTGGTGGAGCTGGTGTGGGGCGACGACCCACCGCGTACGGCAGGAAAGACCGTGCAGTCCTATGTCGTCCGGCTCCGCAAGGCCCTGGGCCCCGACTCGATCGTCCGGACCGGCGCGGGCTACCGCCTGGCCGTGGCGGCTGACGCCGTCGACGTGGCCCGCTTCCGGCGGCGGCTCGACGTGGGCGACGTCCAGGCGGCGTTGACCGAGTGGACCGGGACTCCCTTGGCCGGGCTCGACGCGCAAGCCCTGACGCCGATGGTGGACGGGCTGGTGGAGCAGTGGCTGGGCGCGGTGGAGGCCGACCTCGAGCATCGCGTCGGGACGGATGCCCAGGCGGCCATCGGCCCGCTGACGGAGCTCACCGCGAGCCATCCGCTGCGGGAGGGGTTGTGGGCGCTGCTGATGACCGCCTTGTACCGGGTTGGACGGCAGGCCGACGCGCTCGCGGCGTACCAGAAGGCCCGCCGCCAGCTCGTGGAGCAGCTCGGAATAGAACCCGGCCCACGCCTGCATGACCTGGAGTCCCTGATTCTCGGCCACGATGAGCGGCTGCACGGGTCAGGACACCGCATCCTCCCGGTAGGCGACGGGAACCTCCCGGTCCGGCTGGGCCGACTCATCGGCCGTGATGAGGATCTCGGCGTCGTCGCCGGCGCTCTCGCGGAGTCCCCTGTCGTGACGCTGGTGGGGCCCGGCGGGATCGGCAAGACCCGGCTGGCCCTGGCGGCGGCGCAGCTGTCCGATGGGGCGGCCTGGCTCGTAGAGCTGGCCGACATCGCCTCGCCGGGCGACGTGCCCCGCCTCGTGGCCGACACCCTGGAGGTCAAGGAAAGCTCGGGGCGCACCCTGACCCAGTCGATCGTCGCGGCCCTGCGGTCACGTCCGGCGCTTCTCGTCCTGGACAACTGCGAGCATGTCATCGACGGCGCGGCCGGGCTCGCCCACGCCATCGCCGAGCGCTGCCCGAGCGTGCGGGTGCTCGCCACCTCCCGGGAGTCCCTCGGCATCGGCGGCGAGCAGCTCGTCGAGGTGGCGCCCCTGGACCCCGCCGGGCCGGGAGCCGAGCTGTTCAACGAGCGGGCCCGGCGGTCTCGCTGACCTTCGACCCCCACGCCCACCGGGACGACGTCGAGGAGATCTGCCGCCGCCTCGACGGCGTGCCGCTCGCCATCGAGCTGGCCGCCGCTCGCACGAGAAGTCTCGCGCCACCGGATCTCGTGGCCCGGCTCGGCGCTCCGCTCCGCCTCCTGACCGGCGGCAGGCGAACCAGCGCCGAACGCCACCGGACGCTCCGGGCCACCATCGACTGGTCCTACGACCTGCTCACGCGCCCCCAGCAGGTGCTCTTCCAGCGGCTCTCGATCTTCGCGGGGCCGTTCGATCTCGCGGCGGCCGGGAGCGTCGCCGCCGGTGAGGAGCTGGACCTCGCCGATATCGACGACCTGCTGGGGGATCTGGTCGACAAGTCGATGCTCGTCGTCGAGTCCGGCCCGTTCGGGCGGCGTTTCCGGCTGCTGGAGTCCATCCGCGAACTGGCGGCCGAGCATCTGGCGGAGGAGGGCCACACCGGCCTGATCGCTGGGCGCCACGCGCGGTGGTGCCGACCTTCCTGTGCCTGAGCTTGGCCATGCTCGGCTACTCCGCCCTGTTCCAGGGCGACGCCGACCGGGCGGACCGGTTCTTCGACGAGTCGGCGAGCGTCGCCGTCCCGCATCGGACCATCTCGGTGAGCAAGCCCATCGAGGCACGATCCGCCTTCCGGCGCGGGGACCGGTCGGGGGCGTTCCGGATTCTCCGCTCGTACGTCGAAGAGTTGCTTGAGACCGACTACACCGACGTCGCCAGGATCGCCGCCGTGGAGTTCGTCAACATGATGGCGGCGATCGGCCGCCTGCAGGACGCGGCACGCGTGCTGGACTACCTCGCGACAACCGGCGACTTCGGCGCTCTCGCGCTCCGGACCCTCGTCGCCGACGCCGCCAGCAAGATCGCCGCAGGCGTCGTACGCCCTGGAAAAAAGTTTGATGCCCGGCAAGCACTTGAGTACATGCGTGACGTTCTCACTGACCTGCGATAACTGCGGTATTGCGATAATCCACTCTTATACGTAGACTCATACGTATAAGGGGAGGTGGTCATGCCAAATAAAACGATCTACGTGTCCGAGGACGATCTGAAGCTCTTCCAGCGAGCGCAGGAGCTCTCCGGGGGCAATCTGTCTCAGGCGATCTCCACGGCGTTGCGGCGCTACATCGAGATGGAGGAAGGGCGCCAGGAGGGCTACGACGAGATCATCGTGCAGGTGGGGCAGGGTGTCGGGCGCAAGCAGCGGTTCTCGGGTGTGCTTCTCGGCGAGTGGGGGCGCACCACGGGGAGCCGGGTCGAGATGTTCCGCGTCTACCGGTCCCGGACGGGCAAGTTCGTCCTGCATGTGGACCGCTCTCCCGACTGGACGGACAGCGCGGCCGCGGGCTCCGAGAACTGGCTGGAAGGGCTCTTCTCCCGTGGCGCGTGGAAGACCTATCTCGGCCTGGCCGACTCGAACTGGGGTTTCGTCCAGGGTGAATCCACGCTTGAGGTGGTGGCCTCCTTCGAGGACCTGCGCGGGAAGGTTCCGGACGAGTTCTACGACCTGATCGCCGACGTGGCCGGGCGTCCCGCCGTGGAGGACCTCGACATCTGATTCATCTCGATGAATAGCCGAACGACAATTGGTCGCTCGGCTGGCCGTCATACGCCGAATACCCTGAAGGAGAATCGAAGGAGAAAGAGTTATGCCAATAGAGCCGCAGGTGCGTGTCTCCGACGACGATCGGGACAGGACCGTTCAGCGACTTCAGCAGGCGTTCGCTGCGGGCCTGATCACGCGCGAGGAGATGGACGATCGGCTCGAACTGGCTTTCACGGCCAGGTCCCATGGCGACCTGGTACCGGTGGTCGCCGACCTGCCCGGCGAGCCCGTGGACGAGGTGGTCGAGCTGAACTCCACGGGCGGGCGCGTCAAGCGCGCCGGTGACTGGCTGGTCCCGCGACGGCTGAGGATCACCTCCGAGTACGGCGGCGCGCACCTCGACCTTTCCCAGGCCGCGATCGAGCACTCAGTGATCGAGATCGAACTCCAGCTCGCGTACGGCTCCGCGACGATCATCCTCCCGCCCGGCGCGACCGCGAACGCCGACGCCGTGGTGACCAAATGGGGCAGCACCACCTGCAAGGTGCCGGGACGCCCCAGCCCCGGCAAGCCCCACGTCCGGGTCACCGGCGAGCTGGGCTACGGCCACGTGAAGATCCGCTACGCGCGCAAACGCTTCAGCTAACCCTCGCCCGATAACCACAAACCGGACGATCAACCGACCGTCCGCCATGCCGTCATGCCCACAGGAGAAGCTCATGCCCCCCGCCATAATGGCCGAAGGCCTGGTCAAGAAGTACGGCGACGTGGTCGCCCTCGACGGGATGAACCTGTCGGTCCCCGAAGGAACGGTGTTCGGCCTGCTCGGCCCGAACGGCGCCGGCAAGACCACGACCGTACGAATCCTGACCACCCTCCTCAAACCCGACGCCGGCCATGCCACCGTCGCCGGCTTCGACGTCGTCGCCGACGCGCACCGCCTGCGCTCCCACATCGGCGCCTCCGGCCAGTACGCCGCCGTGGACGACCACCTCACCGGCGCCGAGAACCTGGAAATGGTCGGACGCCTCTACCACCTCGGCACCAAACCCAGCAAACAACGCGCACGCGAACTCCTCGAACGCTTCGACCTGACCGAGGCCGCCGACCGCCCGGTGCAGGGCTACTCCGGCGGCATGCGCCGCCGCCTCGACCTCGCCGCGGCCCTGGTCGCCAACCCGCCGGTGCTGTTCCTGGACGAGCCCACCACCGGCCTGGACCCGAGGGCGCGCGCCGGCCTGTGGGACGCCATCTCCGAACTCGTCGCCACCGGCACGACGGTGCTGCTCACCACCCAGTACATGGAGGAGGCCGACCGCCTCGCCGACCGGATCGCGGTGGTCGACCACGGCCACGTGATCGCGCTCGGCACCGCCGACGAGCTCAAGGACCAGATCGGCGGCGACCGGATCGAGCTGACCGTGACGAACCCGGCGGACCTGGAGACCGTCATGCGGGCGCTGGCACCCCTGGCCGTAGGGGACATGCGGATCGACGCCCTCCAGGTGACGGTCCCGGTGACCAGCGGCGCGGCGTCGCTCACCAGCGCGCTGGGCACGCTGGCCGCCGAACGTGTCACGGTACGCGACGCCAGCCTGCGGCGACCGACCCTGGACGAGGTGTTCCTGACCCTCACCGGCCACCAGACAACCGACAACCCGAAGGAACTGCACCGATGAACACCCTCCAGATGGCGATCGCCGACAGCGTGACGATCACCAAGCGCAACGCATTGAAGATCAAGCGTGCCCCTGACCTGCTCGGCGGCGCGGTCATCCTCCCGATCGTGTTCGTGCTGCTGTTCGCCTACATCTTCGGCAGCATGATCGAAGTGCCCGGCGTCTCCTACCGCGAGTACATGGTCCCGGGGGTCTTCGTCGTGGCGATCGTCTCCAGCGCGCAGATCACCGGCTACACCCTGACCCTGGACCTGCGGAAAGGCATCTTCGACCGGTTCCGCACCCTGCCGATGTCACCCTCGGCGGTGCTGACCGGCCAGACTCTCAGCGACGTGCTCATGAACCTCACCAGCATCGTCGTGATGGCCGTGGTGGGTCTGATCGTCGGCTGGCGGATCCACACGACACCGTACGAGGCCGTCCTGGGCTTCCTGCTGCTGTTGCTCTTCGCCTACGCGTTCTCCTGGGTGACGGCGACGGTCGCGCTGGCCCTGCGCACGCCCGAGGTGTTCAACAACATCTCCACCCTCGTGTCGATGCCGCTGATGTTCCTGTCCAACGTGTTCGTCGACAGCGCCCGGCTGCCCGGCCCGCTGAAGGCCGTCGCCGAGTGGAATCCCGTCTCCACGATCGTCCAGGCGGCGCGCGACCTGTTCGGCAATTCGATTCCCGCCACGGCCGTCTCGGGCGCCTGGCCGCTCCAGCACGCGGTGCTGGTGTCGCTGCTCTGGTCGGTGCTGATCCTGGTCGTGTTCGTCCCCCTGGCCACGCGCCTCTACAAGAGGACAGTCAGCCACTGAGCCCGTCAAGAACGCGTAGGGATTACCGCCCAACCCGTAGAAGTCTCATATGGGTGGCCCCAGGCGATCCAATGCCGTCCGAGAGTGGAACTCCCGACAAAGGAGGATTAATGGCCGTGCTCGCGTTCCAGTCCAACGAACCCCCGGATACCAGCGGCAAGCTGGGGCGCGGGATGGAGCAGTTCCACCATCCGCGGCCGGTGCGCGTCGGGGGCCGGGGCAGCTCGCGCCCGACGGAGCAACGGGACCGCCTGCTGAGCGGCCTCGCGGGTTCGGTGCTGGAGATCGGCGCCGGCGACGGGGTCAAGCTCACCTGCTATCCCCGCGAGGTCGAGGAGATCACGCTCGTCGAGCCGGACCCGTTCCTGCGGGCCGCAGCCCGGCTCGCCGCGGCCAATGTCGCGACCGGCGTACAGATCCTGGACGGCGACCTGACCCGCCTGCCGGTGCCTGACGGGTCGTGCGACGCCGTGGTCTGCGCACTGATCCTCTGTTGCGCACCTCGCCTGGAGACGACATTGGCCGAGGTGAGGCGCGTGCTCCGGCCCGATGGTGAGCTGCGGTTCTACGAGCACCAGCCGTCGCCGAAGCCGATCGCCGTGCTGGCCGAGCGGATGGCGACCCCGCTCTGGTCGCGCGTCTGCGGCGGCTGCCACCTCGCCCGCGACACCGTGGCCGCCATCGAGCGCACCGGATTCACCATCGAGCGCCTCGACCGTTTCCCCCTCCACCGCATCTCCCACGCCCTCGGAACCGCCAGGCCCGCATAGTCAGACCCGGAACCGCATCCGGCACACCACCACGTCGGTACGGCGCCGCAGCGCGCGAGCCAGCACCGCCCCCCGCTGGTTCTGCAACAGCCGCTGCCAGGCATGCTCCGGCTCGACCTCCGGGATCAGCACGAAAACGTGAGCCTCGGGAACCCGGCTGATGTAGTCGACCAGGGGTTCGTCCAGGCGCCGGTGGGCGTCGAAGAGCTGGACCAGTTCGACGTCGGGCTGCCAGCGCTCCCAGGCTTCGACGAACCGGCGGGCGTCCTGCTCATCCTCGGGGTGGGTGACGTTGACCGCCACCACCCGGTCGCCGAGGGACAGCGCGGCGGCCAGGGCCTCGCACGCCAGCCGGTTGACCCCCTGCACGGGAACCACCACCAGGGACCGCCGGGACCGGGGTGGAACCGGCGTCCTGCCCAATTCCAGACGCCGCCCGATACGCGCGTAGGACCGGTTGACCCGCTCCATCACCAGCACCATCAGCGGCAGCGTAACCACGATCAGCCAGCCGCCCTCGGTGAACTTGGAGATCGTGACGACGATCGCGGCCAGAAAAGTCAACAGGGCGCCGAAGCCGTTGAGCGCGGCCCGCCACCGCCAGCCAGCCGGGCGGGCGGTCACCCAATGCTTGACCATTCCGCCCTGGGAAAGGGTGAAGCCGACGAAGACGCCGATCGCGAACAGCGGTACCAGCAGGTTCATGTCGCCCCGCGCGAGGACCAGCAGCGCGGCCGAGGTGACGGTGAGGAAGGCGATGCCGTACCGGTGCACGTGCCGGTCGGCGCGCAGCGCGAAGAAGTGCGGCAGGTTGTTGTCGGCGGCCAGCAGCTGGGCCAGCACCGGCAAACCACCGAAGGAGGTGTTGGCCGCCAGCGCGAGCAGGATCACGGTGGAAAATTGGACCAGGTAGAACAGCGGTCCGTCACCGAGGGACGCCTGGGTCACCTGCGCCAGGACCGTGACGCCTTCCACCGGCGCGATCGCGAACTTCTCGATCAGCGCGGCGATCCCGACCAGCATCACCGCCAGCAGCGCCCCAAGCGCGACCTCGGCCCGCTGAGCCCGCTTCACCCGCGGCTTCCGGAAGGAAGGTACGGCGTTGGCGATGGCCTCAACTCCGGTGAGCGAGGCGCAGCCGTTGGCGAAGGCCTTGAGCAGCAGCAGGACCCCCACGGTCTGCAGGCCTGTCACGTGCGCCTCGGTCACCACGGCGGGCCCGTTGCGAACCAGACCCACGACGATCACCAGCAGGATCGCGCCGACGTAAACCGCCGTCGGGGCGATGAAAGCGCGGGCACTGCCCGCGATCCCGCGCAGGTTGACACCCGTGACCAACGCCAGCACCGCCAGGCAGATCCAGACGGTGTAGGGCAGCAGCTCAGGAAAGGCCGACGTGAGCGCCGCGACCCCGGCGGCCACCGACACCGCCACGTTGAGCACGTAATCGACGATCAAGCTGGCCCCGGCCACCAGCCCGGCCCTCCGGCCGAGATGGGTCTTGGCCACCCCGTAGGCGCCACCCCCCTCGGGGAAGGCGGCGATGACCTGCCGGTAGGAGAAGGTCAGCACCGCCAGCAGCGCGGCGATGGTGAGCGTGACCGGAATGGCGAACCCCAGACCGGCCCCGCCCGCCACGGCCAGCACCAGCACGATCGCCTCGGGACCGTAAGCGACCGAGGCCATCGCGTCCAGCGACAGCGCGGCCAGGCCGCCGAGCACGCTCAGCCGATGCCTGTCCCGGGTATCCGGGGGCTCCTTGGCCGCAGGGGTGGTAAGCACCGCGGACATCAAGTCCTCCTATGAGGGTAGATGTCGTGATCTAGCCGGGCGGATTGATGACCGGCTCGTACACTTTGGGGGTAGATGTTCCTATCGTCACCCCTGGTCAGCCCTGTCACCGTGCTCCCCTACGACACCCATACGGCGAGACCCGGAATCCCTACGCCTTCTTGACGGCGTGCGCTCGCGACGAGAGCGGCAGCGTGAGGATCATGGTGAGGCCGCCTCCCGGTGTCTCCTCGGGGAGCAGGGTGCCGCCCATGGCCTCCGCGAGTCCCCGGGAGAGCGCGAGGCCGAGACCGACCCCCGTGTGGTTGTCGCGGTCGCCGAGCCGCTGAAATGGCATGAAGACCCGCTCGTGCGCCTCGGGCGGGATGCCGGGGCCCCGGTCGATGATCCGGATCTCCGCCTGGTCGACGTGCCAGCTCGCGGTGATCAGGACCTTCCGGTCCGGAGGACTGTAGCGGACGGCGTTGGACATCAGGTTGGCCAGGATCCGTTCGAGCAGGGCCGGGTCGGCGACGATGTCGGGGAACTCGGCGGAGATCTCGCCCTCGACACGGTCCCGGAGCGGCCCGAGATCGTCGATCGCCCGGGGCAGGACGTCGGCCAGGGAGACAGGTTGCGGAGCCGGGCCGAGCACGCCCGACTGCAGGCGGCTCATGTCGAGCAGGTTCTCGACCAGGCGGCCCAGCTTGATCAGGGACTCCGCGGCGGTGGCGAGCAGCTCTTCCCTATCGTCGGCCGACCACGCGATGCCGGTGTTGCGCAGGCTCTCGACGGCCGCTCTGGCCGAGGCGAGCGGCGTGCGCAGGTCGTGGCTGACAGCGGCCAGCAGCGCCGTACGCATCCGGTCGGCCTCGGCCAGCGGCTTGGCCTGCTCGGCCTCGTCCCGCAGCCGCTCCTGGCGCAGGGCCACGGCGACCTCGGCCGCGAAGGCCTCCAGCACCCGGCGGTCGGAGGCGTCCAGGAGCCTCCCCCGCGCGACCAGGACGAGCGTTTCGTCGATGACCACGTCGGTGTCGGCGACGGCGGGGCAGGCGCACGGCTCTCCCCCGGCGGTGGCGAGGATGCGCCACGCCTGCGGGTCGGACCGGTCGTCGGGCAGCTGCCCCGCCTCGGGCCGCCGCTCCAGGACGGTGACCGAGCGGAAGCCGAAGCTCTCCCGCATCCGCGCCAGCAGGGAGGGCACCGCCGCCTCCCCCCGCAGCACGTGACCGGCCAGCGTGGACAGCAGCTCGGCCTCCGCCCCGGCCCGCGCGGCCTGCCTGGTACGGCGCGCCGCCAGATCCACGATCATGCTCACCATGACCGCGACCAGCACGAATACGACCAGGGCGAGAATGTTCTCGGGATCGGAGATCGTCCATTCGTGGATGGGCGGGGCGAAGTAGTAGTTCAGCAGCAGCGACCCGCCGACGGCGGCGGCGATGGCCGGCCACATGCCGCCGATCAGGGCGACGCCGATGACCATCAGCAGGAACAGCAGCGTCTCGCTGGGCAGCGCCAGCGCGTCGCGGGACGGGATGAGCGCGGCGGTCAACGCGGGCATTCCGGCGACGGCCACGGCCCAGCCCGCGCGCCTGCGCGTGCGGGTCAGCGCCGCCCGGGACCGCGAGGGCCGCCGCCGACCCCGCTTGGCCTCGTCATGGGTGATCATGTGGACGTCGATGGTCCCGGACATCGCGGTGGTCTCCACGCCGACGCCGCGGGACAGGATCTGGGCGAACTTCCCCCGCCGGGAGGCGCCCAGGACCAGCTGGGTGGCGTTGACGCCGCGGGCGAAGTCGAGCAGCGCCCGCGGGATGTCCTCGCCGATCACCTGATGGTAGGTGCCGCCCATGCTCTCCACCAGCGTGCGCTGCCTGGCCAGGCTCGCGGGGTCGCCGCCGGTCAGCCCGTCGGCCCTGGTGACGTGGACGGCCAGCAGGTCCGCGCCCTTGGTCCTGGCGGCGATCCTGACCGCGCGCCGTACCAGGGTGTCGCCTTCGGGGCCGCCGGTCAGGGCGACCACGACGCGTTCGCGCGCCTCCCAGGTGGTGGCGATGCCGTGCTCGGCGCGGTAGCGGTCGAGCTGGTCGTCGACCTTTCCGGCGACCCAGAGCAGGGCGAGCTCGCGCAGGGCGGTCAGGTTTCCGACCCGGAAGTAGTTCGACAAGGCGGCGTCCACCTTCTCCGGCGCGTACACGTTGCCGTGGGCCAGCCTGCGGCGGAGTGCCTCGGGCGCCATGTCGACCAGCTCGACCTGGTCGGCCCGCCGCACCACCTCGTCCGGCACGGTCTCCCGCTGCGGGATGCCGGTGATCTGCTGGACCACGTCGTTGACCGACTCCAGGTGCTGGACGTTCACCGTGGAGACGACGTCGATCCCGGCGGCGAGGATCTCCTCGACGTCCTGCCAGCGCTTGGCGTTGCGCGAGCCGGGCACGTTGCTGTGGGCCAGCTCGTCGATGAGCGCCACCCGGGGGCGGCGGGCGATGACGGCGTCGACGTCGAGTTCGGTGAAGGTGGTCCCCCGGTGGACCATCGTCCTGCGGGGGACCACTTCCATGCCGTCCAGCAGCTCGGCGGTGCGGGGGCGGCCGTGCGTCTCGACGAGGCCCACGACCACGTCCCTGCCACGCTCCAGGCCACGCAGGCCCTCGTTGAGCATCGCGAAGGTCTTGCCGACCCCCGGCGCCGCCCCCAGGTAGACCCTCAGCCGCCCGCGTGGCACGGTTCCTACCCCCGGTCCAGCGCCAGGTTGAGCTGGAGCACGTTGACGGCGGGTTCGCCCATGAAGCCGACCGCCCGGCCGGTGGTGTTCGCCTCGATGAGCGCCCGCACCTTGGCCACGTCGATTCCCCGCTCCTTGGCGACGCGGGCCGCCTGGAGCTCGGCGTACGCGACCGAGATGTGCGGGTCCAGCCCGGAGGCGCTCGCGGTGACCGCGTCGGCGGGCACCTGGACATCGGTGACCTCACCCCGGACCGGCACGGTACGGCCCGCCGAGTAGTCCTCCCCCGGCTTCCCGCACTCCACCGCGACGCCCGCGTATTCGGCGACGAAGGGAGTGGCGGGGCAGGCCTGGTTGACGCTGACCACCCGGGCGGGAGCGCCGACGGCGGGGAAGACCTTCAGCACGGCGCCGACTCCGTCCCCTGTGCAGAACGGGCGGGCCCCGGAGACGCCTTCCAGCTCGCCGACGGCCTTGGACCGCGCGCAGACGGTGGTCAGCAGGCTCTGGCTGCCCTCGTCAGGGTTGCCCTCCTCGTCGGTGGCGCCCGGAACCGCGAGGGTGTCCACGACATCCTCCGGGCCGAGGTTGCTGGCCGCGGTGGACAGCGGGTCATACCCGTCACCCGCCGCGGACGGCCGGCTCTGGAAGTACCGCTTGACCGGGTTTCCGTCGGCGTCGGTGAAGTTCTGGCCGATGAGCGCGCTGCCCACGGTCTTCCCGTCCTTGGTCACCAGCGAGCCGTTGGCGTTGGAGTTGAACACGGCCTGGGCCACGCCGGTGGCGGCCAGCGGATAGATGACGCCGGTCACCACGGTGAGCACGAGCAGCGCCCGTACGGCGGCGAGATGCTGGCGGAGCCAGCCTGGCAGACGTTCCATTACGACATCCCTGGAAGGAACTGGATGAGAAGGTCGATCAGCTTGATGCCGAGGAAGGGCACGACGATGCCGCCCAGACCGTAGATGTAGAGGTTGCGGCTGAGCAGCTTGGACGCGCCGCCCGGCGTGTACCGCACGCCGCGCAGGGCCAGCGGGATGAGCGCCACGATGACGACCGCGTTGAACACGACCGCGGACAGGATCGCCGACTGCGGGCTGGCCAGGCGCATGACGTTGAGCGTGTCCAGACCCGGATAGACCGCGGCGAACATGGCCGGGATGATCGCGAAATACTTGGCGATGTCGTTGGCGATGGAGAACGTGGTCAGCGCACCCCGGGTGATGAGCAGCTGCTTGCCGATCTCGACGATCTCGATGAGCTTGGTGGGGTTGGAGTCGAGGTCGACCATGTTCCCCGCCTCCTTCGCCGCCGACGTCCCGGTGTTCATGGCCACGCCCACGTCCGCCTGCGCGAGCGCGGGGGCGTCGTTGGTGCCGTCGCCGGTCATGGCGACCAGCCGCCCGCCCTCCTGCTCCGTCCGGATCAGGGCGAGCTTGTCCTCCGGCGTGGCCTCGGCCAGGAAGTCGTCCACCCCGGCCTCGTCGGCGATGGCCTTGGCGGTCAGCGGGTTGTCCCCGGTGATCATCACCGTTCTGATGCCCATCCGGCGCATCTCATCGAATCGTTCGCGCATGCCTTGCTTGACGACGTCCTTCAGGTGGATGACGCCCAGCACGCGGGCCTTGCCGCCGGTGACCTCGCCGACCACCAGCGGGGTACCGCCGGAGGCCGAGATGCCGTCCACCAGGTGGCCGACGCCTTCCGTGGCTTGGCCGCCGTTCTCGCGTACCCACTTCATGACCGCCGTCGCGGCGCCCTTGCGTACCTGACGGCCGTCCATGTTCACGCCGGACATCCGGGTCTGAGCGGTGAACTGGACCCACTCGGCGAGGGCGAGCTCGCCGGGCTGGCGCTCGCGCAGGCCGTAGGCCTGCTTGGCGTACACGACGATCGAGCGGCCCTCGGGTGTCTCGTCGGCGAGGCTGGCCAGCTGGGCGGCCTCGGCCAGCTCGTCAGGGGAGACACCGGCGGCGGGGACGAACTCCGAAGCCTGCCGGTTGCCGAGCGTGATCGTGCCGGTCTTGTCCAGCAGCAGCGTGCCGACGTCGCCCGCCGCCTCGACCGCCCGCCCGCTCATGGCCAGCACGTTACGCTGCACCAGCCGATCCATTCCGGCGATGCCGATGGCCGACAGCAGCGCGCCGATCGTGGTCGGGATCAGGCAGACGACGAGCGAGACGAGCACGATGCCGGTCACGCCGTCGCCGGTGAGCGCGATGGAGTCGGGGATCCCGGCGTTGACGTCCTTGGCGAAGATCGCCATCGGCTGCATGGTCGCCGTCGCCACCAGGAAGATGATCGTCAGCGCGGCCAGCAGGATGTTGAGCGCGATCTCGTTGGGCGTCTTCTGCCGGTTCGCGCCCTCGACCAGGGCGATCATCCGGTCGATGAAGCTCTCCCCCGGCTTCTGGGTGATCTGGACGACGATCTGGTCGGACAGCACCCTGGTGCCGCCGGTCACGGCCGAGCGGTCGCCGCCGGACTCGCGGATCACGGGGGCGGATTCGCCGGTGATGGCTGACTCGTCGACGCTGGCGATGCCCTCGACCACGTCGCCGTCACCGGGGATGATCTCCCCGGCCTCGACCACCACGAAGTCGCCCTGCCTGAGCTCGGGAGCGCCGACGACGTCCCAGTCCAGCGAGGTGCGGCTCCTCAGGCGGCGGGCGGTGGTGTCGCGCTTGGCGGCGCGCAGCGTGGCGGCCTGCGCCTTGCCCCGGCCTTCGGCCACGGCCTCCGCCAGATTGGCGAACACCACCGTCAGCCACAGCCACACCACGATGGCCCAGGCGAAGAACGACGGATCGGCGACGGCGAGCACGGTGGTGAACAGCGCGCCGATCTCGACGATGAACATGACCGGATTGCGCCAGAGCGTGGCGGGGTTGAGCTTCTTGATCGCGTCGGGCAGCGATTTGATCATCTGCCGCGGGTCGAGGAGGCCGGCGCCGACCTTCTGGGGAGCCCGGCCCGGCGCTTGGAGCACTGGGGTTGACATGTCAGAACAGTCCTTCCGCGATCGGGCCGAGCGCGAGGGCGGGCAGGAACGTCAGGGCGACCAGGATGACCGTCACCCCGGCCACCATGCCGATGAACTGCGGCCGGTGGGTGGGCAGCGTGCCGGCCGAGGCCGGGACCGGCGACTGCCTGGCCAGGGAGCCGGCCAGCGCCAGCACCAGGACGATCGGCAGGAAGCGGCCCAGCGCCATGCACAGGCCGAGCGTGGTGTTGTGGAAGTCGGTGTTCACGCTGACACCGGCGAACGCCGAGCCATTGTTGTTGGAGGCGCTGGTGTAGGCGTAGAGGATCTCGGAGAATCCGTGCGGCCCGCTGTTCAGCATGGCCGACCTGCCGGTCTCGGTGGCCATCGCGACCGCGGTGCCGGCCAGCACCAGGATCGGAGTGACCAGGAAGTACATCGAGGCCAGCTTCATCTCCCTGGCGCCGATCTTCTTGCCCAGGTACTCGGGGGTGCGGCCGACCATCAGGCCGGCCACGAAGACCGTGATCACGGCCAGGATGAGCATGCCGTACAGGCCCGCGCCGGTGCCGCCGGGGGCCACCTCGCCGAGCAGCATGTTGAAGATCAGCATGCCGCCGCCGAGCGCGGTGTAGGAGTCGTGGAAGGAGTTCACCGAGCCGGTGGAGGTCAGCGTGGTGGAGGAGGCGAACATGGCCGAGTTGGAGACGCCGAAGCGGGCCTCGCGGCCTTCCATCGCCTGGCCGATGGCCTGCGGCACGGTCCCGGCCGAGGACAGCTCGGCCCAGTTGGTCAGCACGACGCTGAGGGTGAAGATGGTCGCCATCACCGCGACGATCGCGTAGCCCTGCCGGTTGTCGCCGACCATCCGGCCGAACGTGCGCGGCAGGCAGAACGAGATCATCAGCAGGAGCAGGATCGTCAGCCAGTTGGTCCAGGCGGCCGGGTTCTCGAACGGGTGCGCCGAGTTGACGTTGAAGATGCCGCCGCCGTTGGTGCCCAGATCCTTGATGGCCTCCTGCGAGGCGACCGCGCCCGGGGTGAAGGTCTGCTCGCCGCCGGTCAGGGTGGTCCACACGTGGTGGTCGCCGAGGGTCTGGATCGCGCCGCCGGCGACCAGGAGCAGCGCGGCCACGAAGGCGATCGGCAGCAGGATCCGGAGGGTGCCGCGGACCAGGTCCACCCAGAAGTTGCCGAGCTGGTCGGTCTTCTTCCGGGCGAAGCCGCGGACCAGGGCGATCGCCACGGACATGCCGACCGCGGCCGAGACGAAGTTCTGCACGGCCAGGCCCGCGGTCTGCACCAGGTGGCCCATCGTGGCTTCGCCCGAGTAGGCCTGCCAGTTGGTGTTCGTGACGAAGCTGACCGCGGTGTTCCAGGCCAGCGCTGGGGAGACCGCGTCCATGCCCAGGCTGAGGAAAAGGTGGTTCTGCAGGCGCTGCAGGCCGTACAGGAAGAGGATCGAGACGAGCGAGAAGGCCAGCACGCCGCGGGCGTAGACGCCCCAGGTCTGCTCGGCGTCGGCGCGGACGCCGAGCAGGCGGTAGATCCCGCGCTCTACGCGGGAGTGCCGGGTGCCGCTGTAGACGCGGTACATGTAGTCGCCCAGCGGCTTGTACAGCACCGCCAGGGCGAGCAGGAGGGAACCGATGAACAGGATCCCGGCCATGGTGGAGGACATCAGAAACGCTCCGGGAAGAGCAGGGCCACGATCACGAAGATCACCAGGCCGGCGGCCAGGACCAGACCGACGGCGTTGACGGCACTCACAGCCGTTCCACCGCCTTGACGGCGAGCCCGAGGATCACGAACACCGCGACCGTCAGGACGACGAAGATGACGTCAGCCATCCCTACTCCTCAAGTTCCGGAAACATGCCTCGGGCCACCCAGACAGGCGGCCCGATCAGTAGCAAATCGCGATATCCGGGCTTTTTGTCTGCCTTGACGGCTTACCTACGGTTTGGGAGGGAATATTGACGCGATCCATACGGGTGCCCGCGCTTGATAGGTTGTCCTCAGGCGCGCCGGGAAGTCTGGTCGGCAGGTTCTGTTGTCGATCATGAAGGCTGGCGGGCATGCGAGCGCGCGATCTGGTCACCGATTTCCCGAGGGTCACCCCTGACACCCCCGTCGTCGAGGCGGCGCGGCTCCTCGCCACGCACGACCTGCCCGGCCTGATCGTGATGGCGCGCACCCACAGCCCGCTGGTCGCCGTCGTCGGCGACGGGCGCCTGCTGGGCGCCGTCACGCTGAAGACGCTCCTGAACCGGGCGCTCCCGCAGTGACCGTGCTCGCCTGGCTGTCCCTGGCGGTCTTTCTCGGCGCGTACGCGCTGATCGCGACCGAGCGTATCCACCGGGTGGCCGCCGCGCTCGGCGGAGCGGGGATCATGCTGCTGATCCACGCCACCGACGCGGGGGCGGCGTTCTTCGCGGAAGAGACCGGAATCGACTGGAACGTCATCTTCCTGCTGCTCGGGATGATGATCATCGTCGGGGTGCTGAAGCGGACCGGCGTCTTCGAGTACCTGGCCGTCTGGGCCGCCAAGCGGGCGCGCGGGCGACCGTACCGGCTGATGGTGCTGCTGGTCGTCATCACCGCCGTCGCCTCGGCGCTGCTGGACAACGTCACCACCGTGCTGCTGGTCGCGCCGGTCACGTTCCTGGTGTGCGAGCGGCTGGCGCTGCCGGTCGTGCCGTACCTGATCGCGGAGGCGATGTCCTCCAACATCGGCGGCGCCGCCACCCTGGTCGGCGACCCGCCCAACATCATCATCGCCAGCCGGGGCGGGCTGTCGTTCAACGACTTCCTGATCCACATGGCACCGATGATCATCATTTTGATGATCGTGTTCCTCGGGCTGTGCCGGATCATGTTCCGCAAGTCCTTCACCTACGATCCGGTACGGGCTGCCGAGATCATGCGCCTGGACTAGCGCGAGGCCATCGCCGACCCGCGGCTGCTGCGGCAGAGCCTGGCCGTGCTCGGCCTGGTGACGGCCGCGTTCGTGCTGCACCCGGTGCTGCACTACGAGCCGTCGGTGGTCGCCATCCTGGGCGCCGGGATCCTGGTGGCGGTCACGCCGGTCACCACCGAGCAGGCCCTCGCCGAGGTCGAATGGCCGACGCTGGTGTTCTTCGCGGGCCTGTTCGTGATGGTCGGCGCGCTGGTGGAGACCGGCGTCATCGGCCAGGTCTCGCAGCTGGCCGTGAACGCCACCGAAGGACGGCTCGGCCTGACCACGATGGTCCTGCTGTGGGCGTCGGCTGGGCTGTCGGCGATCGTGGACAACATCCCCTACGTGGCCTCCATGAGCCCGATCGTCGCCGACCTGGTCCAGGCCAACGGCGGCAACGAGCACGCCCAGGTCCTGTGGTGGGCCCTCGCCTTCGGCGCCGACCTGGGCGGCAACGCCACCGCCGTCGGCGCCGCCGCCAACGTCGTCGTCCTCGGCATCGCCGCCCGCAACCGCCACCCGATCAGCTTCTGGGAATTCACCAAGTACGGCCTGATCGTCACCTTCGTCACCGTCCTACTGGTGACGCCCTACTTGTGGCTGCGCTACCTATGACCCGGCAGCTCAGGTAGATGGCGAAGGAGATGGTCGTGACGTACGGGCTGATCGGGATGCTGCTGCCCAGGGCGAGCAGGATGCCGCCTACCACCGAGGTGACGGCGAACAGGACGCTGAGCAGCGTGACTCGGACCGGCGCGGCGGTGACCCGCATGGCCGCGGCGGCGGGGGTGACCAGCAGGGCCAGCACCAGTAGGGCGCCGACGACCTGGATGGAGACGGCCACTGAGAGGCCGAGGAGCACCATGAAGACGGGCGACAGGATGCGGACGGGAACGCCTCTGGCGGCGGCGACCTCGGGGTCGAGGCTGGCGAAGACCAGGGGGCGCCACACCACAGCGAGGCCGAGGAGGACCACGGCGGAGGTGCCGACCAGCCAGCTCATCTGCACGGTGTCCACAGCCACGATCTGGCCGGTGAGCAGGCCGAACTTGTTCGCGGCGCGGCCTTTGTAGAGGGCCAGGAACAGCACGCCGAGACCGAGGCCGAAGGGCATGAGCACTCCGATGACCGAATTGCGATCCCTTGCTCGTACGCCTAACGCGCCGATGATCAGCGCTGCCAAGATCGATCCGGCGAGGGAACCTGCCGCGACGTTCACGCCGATCAGGAGTGCCGCCGAGGCGCCCGCGAAGGACAGTTCGGCGATGCCGTGTACGGCGAAGGCGAGATCGCGCATCATGACGAAGGTGCCGATGACGCCGCCGACCAGCCCCAGGACGGCTCCGGCGATCAGCGAGTTGCGGACCAGGACCAGGAGTTCGCCGTAGTTGTCGAAGTTGAAGAGCTGTTGCCAGATGTCGCCGGTCATGCCGAGGGTTCTCCGCCGTGGTCGTGGGAACCGGGGGCGCCGACGACCACGAGTCTGCCGTTGACGTGGACCACTTCGACCGGGCTTCCGTACAGGCCGGACAGGCTCGCGGAGGTCATGACCTCCGCCGGGGTGCCGAAGCGGAACCGCCCCTCGGCGAGGTAGAGCACGCGGTCCGCCATCTCCAGGATGGGGTTGATCTCGTGGGTGACGAACACCACCGTGGTGTCGTGGGAGCGCCTCCGCTCGTTGACCAGGTCGGCGACCACCTTCTGATGGTGCAGGTCCAGCGACAGCAAGGGTTCGTCGCAGAGCAGGAGGGCGGGGTCGGTGGCCAGGGCCTGCGCGACGCGGAGCCGTTGCAGCTCGCCGCCCGAGAGCAGGGCGAGCGGGCGGTCGGCGAATGCCGTGGCGCCTACCGCTTCCAGCAGTTCGTCCACCTGGCGGCGGAGGTTGCCGATGGGCAGGCCCCAGCGGTGGCCGTCCAGGCCCAGCCGGATCAGGTCGCGGCCCCGCAGCGGAGTTTGCGGAGCCACCGCCCGATGTTGCGGAATGTAGCCGAGCAGCGGGCTGCCCCGGCGGGGTGGCCGTCCTTCGATCAGCAGGGTGCCCGCGGTCAGGCGCTGCTGTCCGAGGAGAACACGCAGGAAGCTGGTCTTGCCCGAGCCGTTCGGGCCGAGGACGGCGACGAACTCGCCCCGGCCCAGCTCCAGGTCCAGGTCTTGCCACAGGATCCGGTCGCCGAAGGCGAGCTCCGCGCCGCTGAGGCTTATCACCGTGTCAGTATGCGAGCGGCGCGGAGCGGTGAGTGCGGTGGCCGTCATGGGATGAGGGCGGCCTGGAGGGCGTCGAGGGTGGCCGTCATCCAGGTGACGTAGTCCTTGCCTTCCGTCAGAGTCTCGGTGACCGGGACCACCGCGACGCCGTTGTCGGCCGCCGCCTTCTTCAGCTGCTCGGTCTGCGGGCCGCTGGTCTGCTCGTTGTAGACCAGGGCCTCCACCTTCTTGCCGGTGAACAGGGCGATCGTCTCGGCCAGCACCTGCGGGGAGACGTCGTCGCCCTCCTCGATGGCCTCGCTGAACTCCTCGGGGGTGAGGTTCTTGAGCCCGGCGGCCTCCAGCAGGTAGACCGGGACCGGCTCGGTGATCGCCACGGCGGTGCCGCCCGCCTGCGCCGCGATCGTGGCCGTACGGTCCTCCAAGGGCTTGAGCTTCTGCTTGAAGGCCTCGGCGTTGGCGGTGAAGGCGGCGGCGGAGGCGGGGTCGGCCTTGGCCAGGGCGGCGGAGATCTGGTCGGCGATCTTGGCGACGGACGGCAGGTCGTACCAGACGTGCTCGTTGAGCTCCCCGCCGGCGGGGGCCGTCCGGCCCGAGACGGTGACGGCGTTGACGACCTCGGCGGCGGTGTTGCCACTCGACTTGAGCATGGTGTCGACGAAGTCGTCGTAGCCGCCGCCGTTCTCGACGACCACCCTGGCCTTGGAGAGGGCGAGCTGGTTCTGCGTGTTGGCCTCGTAGGAATGCGGGTCCTGTCCCGGGTCGGAGATGATCGAGGTCACCTCGACCTTGTCCCCGCCCACCTGCTTGACGATGTCGCCGTACACGTTGGTGGAGGCGACGACGGTGATGGGCTCGGGAGCCGCGGCGGAGGATCCGGTCGTGGCCGCCGGAGTCGCGGCGCCGCCGCATCCGGCCAGCAGCAGGGCAAGGGCGCAGAGCGCGGCAAAGCGCAGGGGATGCATGCCGGACCTTCCTAGATCAGTAACGGTTTTCATTCCAAGCTGGTGCTTTCGTGGACAACCATGTAGAAAACGAAAACCATTGTCAAGCTGTGATGGTGACCGACATGCCCGACATACTGCGATGGCACGCCCAGCTCAGCGGGGCCGGCGTCCGAGCGACAAGGAAACGCGTGCAGGTGCTGGAGGTGCTCATCGCCGAACCCCGGCCGATCACCGCCCGCCAACTGCACGCCGAACTACTCAACCGTGGCGAGCCGATCGGCCTGACCACCGTGTACCGCGCGGTGTCCTCGCTCGTCGACGCCGGTCTCGTGCACGCCTTCACCCAGGCCGGGGAGGCCACCTACCGGGTCTGCGGCCCCACCCGCCACCACCACCTGATCTGCCGATCCTGCGGCCTGGTCCTGGAACAGACGGCCGAACCCCGCACGGACGGCTTCGAGATCGAGGCGGTGTACGGCGTCTGCGCCCCCTGCGCGCGACGCCCGCCATCGGAGCAGTAGCGCAACCAGCCACACCGGCCCTCTCGAACACGTCCAGGTTATTGCGGTGCATACGGCCAAGGTGGTGCGTGTCGCCAGAGGCCGGCCGCTACGGAGCCCAGTGGTTGAGCTGACAGGGTGAGCGCCTCATCGGCGTGCCCCCTGCTCCCGGTGGGTTTCGGCGGCTGCGGCCAGGGCCAGGGCTTCGCCGCCGCGGTCGCCCAACTCGCGGTGGATCTCGGCGGCACGCTGGTAGGTCTCCAACGCGTCGGCGGGCTGCCCGGCCGCGCGCTGCACATGGCCGAGTTCCACGAGCCAGGAGCCCCGCCAGATCGGATTGCCGACGGTGGCGGCGGTCGTGGCGATGGCCAGGGCGGCGTCGATACAGGCTCGGGCGCTGATCAGGTCCCCTTGGGCCCGCTGGGCGCGGGCCAGGAGGAACAGCGCGTGGCCTTGGGAGTGCCGGTCGTGGAAGTAGTCGAAGACCGCCACGGTTTCGCTGAAGATGTGCGCCGCCTCGGACGCCCGGTCCAGTTCGATCAATGCTTCCGCCTCGTTAGTGCCGGTGACGGCCAGCCAGTGGGCCGTGTCGTCGAGTTCGGCGAAAATGAGCGAGCTGTCCTCGAAGTGCGCGCAGGCGTCCCGCAGGTGGCGTTGGCGCAGGAAGAGCAGACCGAGGGCGTTCAGGGCGCGCGCCTGGCCGAATCGGTCGCCCAGGCGGCGGTAGATCTCCAGCGCGTGACGATGGTGGGATTCGGCCTCCCGCAGGTGGCTGGTCTGGGCGTAGAGGTCGCCGAGGCTTTCGGCGGCCAGCGCCTGACCGGCGAGGTCGCCGTCGGCGACGGCGGAGGCGGCCCCGATGGCGGCCACCTCGCGCCAGTCGGTGACGGCGTTGCGGTGGGCGTAGACCGCGCGGAGCACCGCCGACATCCGCCAGGCCAGCCCGTGCAGCCCGGCCTGCGCAGCCGTGCGGACGATGGAGATGATCGTGGCCGCTCGGTCTCCCACCAGGCCAGGGCGGCCTGCGGCGTGTCGAAGGTCTTGGGCGTGACCCCGGCCGGGACCTCCTCCTCCAGGTCGTAGGCGTCGCACGGGGCGAGGGTGTATTGGAGCCAATCGCAGGTGTGCAGATACCAGGACACCAGCCGCACCAACGCGTCATCCGCCTGCGCGGCGGACCGCCGGGCCCGCCCGGCCGCGTGGGCCCGCAACGGCTCATCGATCCGATATCGGCCAGGCGCCACCCGCCTGATCAGCCCCACCCCGTCAAACGCCTCCAACAGGCTCAGCACCGGCCCGACCCCTCTCCCGTCCAGCGCGGCAGCCGACTCCGCCGAGAAATCAGCCCCGGGATGCAGCCCGAGCAGCCCGAACAACCGCGCGGCACTATCAGGCAACGCCGAGAACCTTTCCTCTCGTTCAGCGCGCGTCTGGACGTCCATAGATCTCCCCACCTCGTAGGTTCGACCAATCTGGAGGAAACTGTCAGGAATGTGCACGAAAGAGGCGAAAGGGAATCACCCCTCTCGCGCCGACTCGCTTTGCCCTCACGGCGGAAAGGAAGAACGTGGTGGGCTCGGAGCGCAGCCTACGCTCAGGCGAGCCGACCAGGTCCGCCGTCGAGCGTCGCCGGGGATGTCGTCATGCAGGGGCATGCCACGACATTAAGAACCGGACAGCCTCGGCCTCAACAATATTTCTCTAGATTTCTTCTTGATCGAGAAGCGCTTGTTCGATCAGCGCCCGAGCAGCCGCGCCATGAACTGCCAAAGCGAGCAGGCGATCAAAAGCCTTCTCATACACCGCTACTTCGTGCTGTTGGCTCAGTGTCAACTCGGCTGTGTACGTGGCGACCGTAACCGAGTCGCTGTCGTAGACCGTGAAGGCGTTGTTCCTCGGTACCGTGTACGGCGCTGTCATCGGAACGATGCCGAGGCTGATGCGCTGAGAGCGAGCCACTTGGGCGAGATGCCGCAACTGCTCGGTCATGGTCGCCGCGCCACCCACGTTCGCGAACAGGGCGCTCTGGCCCAGCAGGAAGAGGAAACGGCGTCGTTTATGGCCGAGTACTTCCTGAGCATCCAGGCGAGCCTGGACGCCTTCCTCCAAATCGTTAGGGATGCCGTGGAAGTCGATGACCGTTGATAGAACTCCACGAGCGTACGCGGCCGTCTGGAGCAGGCCGGGAACTACAACCGGCTCCCACGCTCGGATAAGGCTGGCTCTCTCGTACGCTGCGAGGTTGGCTTTCTGACGGCGCTTCGTCCCGGTCTGTAGTGATCGACGCCAGTCCATGTATTGAGCGTTAAGAGAGCGCACGGCAGCGATCAGATCCGCGATTTCACTCGGGACTCGGCAGGCCAGGCACCAATCGCGGACATCGGCTTCGGTCGGCGCCTGTCTGCCCAGCTCCAGCTTCGACACCTTCGACGGGGGCCATTCGCAGGCAACCGCAAGTTCGCGGCCCGTTAGACCCGCGTCACGCCTGAGATCGCGCAGGCGGATGCCGACCGCCTCAACGGCCTGCTGCCCGAGAAGATGCCGACTCACGAAAGCAGCTTGGATGCAAATTCTGCGAGGGGCAGGGCTCGCATCCAGGCGAGGTCTCGCCATGAGCGGTGCCGGGAGAGAATCTCAGGATCTGTGACGAGCTCGGCGCCGGCAAAGGTGTCGTCGCTGTCTTTGAAATGAAGCCAGACCAGGCGAGAGTCGTCCAGCAGCCAGGCATCGTACGGTCGCAGCCCGAGGCGCTTGGCCTCGTCTCGGCGCAGGTAGCGAATGTCCTCGCCCGCCTCAACGCTGAGCCGGCCGACCTCGATGCCGTATCGCGTGTAGTCCGACGGCGGCACGGACACGATACGGACGCGCTGCCACGCTTTCCCCGCCGCCGTGTCCTGGCTGACCTTCTGCATCCATGATTGATGCCAGGCATAGTCGTCTGACTCGCCAGCCAGCCACTTCCGGTATGGCTCCGCACCCACGGTGCTGTTGTAACGGTCACGCAGTTCGAACCTGAAGGCGCTGACGGAGAAGCTGGCGAGCAGATCACCAAGCTCGGCCTCGGTCAGGAGCATCGATCACCCTCGCGGGAAGAACGGCACGAGGTCCTTCGGGATCTCGACAAGAACTTCATCGGGAGCCAGGTTAACCGCTTCGCCCAAGGCGGTGGGGTCGGTCACGATCTTTCCCTGCACTGCGATCGTGTCTCGGTCGGTTTCGTAGACCGCGGGACATGTGCCCTGCTCGCTATTACTTCCCAAGAACCGAAGGTGCATGGCGTGCTCCTTGATCAAGTTTCTTGAAGTTTCGCGATTCGGTCAATCGTCTGCCGTGAACGGCGTCACGTCAAGGAGGTTTCTCTGAGGTGCTGGAGTCAACATTCCGTCACCAGAAGGGGGTTGAACGGGCGACATCAACACCCACCACCCTCAGAGAACGCGGTGAGTTCCTCGGTGAGGATGGGGGCCGCGACGGTGGCGGCGTGGATGCCGATGACGCTGACGATGGCCAGGACTTCCATGATTTCTTCGGGGGTGGCGCCGAGGCCGAGGGCGTTGCGGATGTGGAGTTTGAGGCCGGGGGCGTACAGGTGGGTGGCGGAGGCGTCGAAGGCGATGTAGACGAATTCCTTGATCTTTGGGGGGAGGACGCCGGTGGTCCAGGGGACGCTGGAGAAGTCGAGGTAGGCCTCGAAGAGGTCGGGGTCGAGTTCCAGCAGGCCGTCCCAGAAGGTGTGCCAGTAGCCGCGGCGTTCGGTGAAGGATGCCTTCAGTGACTGTCTGCGCTCGTCGAGGGGGGTGGGGGCGGTGCGCAGGCCTTCCTCTTCCAGGACTTCCAGGAGCAGGGGGACGCCGATGTTGGCGGCGTGGATGCCGAGGGTGCTGGTCAGCTCCAGGACCTCCATGATCTCCTCGGCGGTGGCGCCGTGGGAGAGGGCGGCGCGGATGTGCTGGCGGATGCCGGGTGTGTAGAGGTGGGTGGCGGCGGCGTCGGCGGCGATGTAGATGAACTCCTTGACCACGGGGGGCAGGATGTCCCTGCGCCAGGGCACTGAGGACAGGCGCAGGTAGGACTCCAGGAAGGTGGGGTCGAGCCGCAGGATGCTCTCCCATGCCTCCCCCCACGTGCCGCGGACCCGCGTGAACTCGTCCTTGATCTCCTGCTGGCGTGGCGTGAGCGCCATCGTGTGCCTCTCTCTGTCAGTCCTGTGGTGTCCAGGCGCCGGAGCCGCCGGAGCGGACGACCGTGTTGACGATGAACGCGCCGCCGTCGGCGGAGACGACCTCCCCGGTGACGTACGAGGAGTCGTCGCCGAGCAGGAAGGCGACGACGCCGGCGATCTCGTACGCGGTGCCGAGGCGCCGCATCGGGATGGTGCCGCCGCGCTGGCCCAAGGTGGCCGCCCTGGCGCCGAAGATGGCGGTGGGGATCAGTCCGGGGGCCACCGCGTTGACCCGGATTCCCCTGGGCGCGCCGTACATGGCGGCGCCGTGCACCAGGCCGAGCACGCCGTGCTTGGAGGTCTGGTACGGCAGCTGGTCGTCGGCGCCGCGCAGCGAGGAGATCGACGCGGTGAGGACGACGGCCCCGCCGCTGTCCTGCTCGCGGTAGCGGCGGAAGGCGGCGCGCAGGCCGAGGAAGGGGCCGCGCAGGTTCACCGCGATCACGTGGTCGAAGTCGGCGGGGTCGACGTCGGGCAGGGGGGCCATCGTGCCGAGCACTCCGGCGTTCAGGTGGTGCAGGTCGATCCGGCCGAAGCGGTCCACGGCCGCGCGGATGTAGGACTCCACGCCGTCCTCGGTGGAGACGTCGGCGGCCACCGCCTCCGCCTCCCCCGGCAGCTCGGCCGCCACCCTGGCCGCCGACTCGCCGTCGATGTCGGCCACGACGACGCGCGCCCCCTCCCGGGCGAGCCGCCGCGCGCTCGCGGCGCCGATCCCGCTGCCGCCGCCCGTGACGACGGCCACCTTTCCGGCGAGGTTTCCCATGGCGTGCTCCTTCTCAGGCGATGCGGGCGATCTGGCCGTCCGAAGGGAAGCGGCGCATCACGTCCGGGTCGTGGCCCGCGACGAGCACGCGGCCTGGCTCGGAGGCCAGCTCGCGCAGCAGTTCGTAGGCGCGGTAGGTGCCCTCCAGGTCGGTCAGCCAGGTGAACGGGCGGTCCAGTTCGATCTCCTCGTAGTAGTGGGCCGCGTCGGAGGTGAGGACGGCCTGGCCGGTTTCGGTGGCGATGAGGACGATGAGCTGGCCGGGGGTGTGGCCGCCGACGGGGATCACCTCGATGCCGGGGGCGACGGTCGTCTGGCGGTCCACGAACGTGGCGCGGCCCTGGTCGCGTACCTCGCTCAGGTGGGCCAGGTCGGTGGGCTCCGTCGTGTACGCGAACTGCTGCCGCCGCGCGTACGGCCCGGTCCAGAAGTCGAATTCGGCGCGGCCGATCACGATCTCCGAGCGGGGGAAGCCGGCGAGGTTGCCGATGTGGTCGTAGTGCGCGTGGGTGGCGATGACCTGCGGCGCGTTCTCCGGGTGCACTCCCAGGTCGGCCAGCGCGGCCATCGGCTCGGCGAGTTCGGTGCGGCGTTTCCGGCCGGTACGGCCCGCCGCGCCGTACCCGGTGTCGATCACGACGGTGTGGTCCTCGTTCCTGGCCACCCAGAAGTAGAAGTCCATGTCGATGGGGGTGTCCGGCTCGCCGTACACGTGGTGGTTGAGGAACATGGCGGCGCGCGAGGCGGTGCGGGTGGCGTACCGGATGGCGAGCACCTCGTAGGCGGCGGTCATGGGAAGAGCAGTCCCGCGGCGTTCGCGCCGAGCATGCGGCGGATGTCGTCCTCGGGCAGGCCGGCGTCGAGCAGGCCGCGGGCGCCGCGCCGGAAGAGCGTGACCGGGAGCGGGTTGTGCTTCTGGCCGGAGTCGGAGGACAGCACGGTCCGCTCGGGACCGGCGGCCTTGATGAACGCCAGCAGCTCGGCCAGGTCCCTGCGCCGCTCGGGCCGGCCGAAGTACATCACCAGGCAGTGCTCGATGTGCGCGCCCTGGCGGGCCCACTCCCCGGCCTGGTCGGCGGACGCGCCGACCACGAAGCAAGGGTGGTTGACCAGGATGCGCTCCACCCCCTCCTGCCGGGCCGCCACGATCAGCTTGCTCGTCTCCTCGACGCCCAGGTGGCCGCAGGTCAGCACGGCGCGCTCGGCCGCGATGACGGACAGGATGTCGCGCACCTCGGGCAGCACCGCGCCGTCCGCATCGAGGATGGTGATCACCTTGTCGGTGCGCAGCGCGACGGTGGGGGTGGGAAAGCCGGTGTCGTGCCCGGCGTGATGCTCGATGTGCGCGGCCGACGACAGGGTGGGAAACCAGACCACCCGGCCGCCCATGCGCAGGGCCAGCTCGACCGCGTACGGGTTGAGGCCGCCGACGGCGTTGTTGAGCGCGACGCCGCCGCGCACGGCGATGGGCAGCTCGTCGAGCCCGGCCGGGCCGAGGGCCAGGATGTCGGTGACCATGCTGTGGTGGTGGGACTTGGCGACGATGGCCTTGAACCCGGCGGCGGAGGCGTCGCGCGCCGCGTCGAGGATGGTCATCCGTCGCGGGAAAGGGCTGGGGCCGGGGTGCTGGTGCAGGTCCACGGCCCCTACGAGCAGGGCGTCGGCCTCCGGGTCGGCGTCGTTCCTGTCGCCGTCCAGCTGGGGGTCGAGCAGGGTCATTCGTTCTCCTCGTTCGGTCTGGTCACCAGAACCTGGTGGGCGGGGTCCCAGTAGGCGGTCACCCCGCTGCCGGGGCGCAGGTCTGCGCCGACGGCGTCGGGCGGGAGCACGGCGCAGCCCGCAGGGCCTTCGCCGTAGTCGAGTTCCACCCGCTGATGGGTGCCCTGGAAGTAGAGCCCGGCCACGGTGGCGGGCACCTGGTTGGCGTCGGCGGGGACCTCGGCGGGCGTGGCGGCGATGCGCAACCGCTCCGGGCGTACGACCAGGTCGAACTCCCCTGGATTGCCGTCGGCGGCCCACTTGTGGCCGCCCCACTCGTAGACGCCCCCCGGCCGCAGGCTTCCCTCGAAGAGGTTGGACTCGCCCAGGAACCGGGCCACGAACCGGGTGCCGGGGTTGCGGTAGAGGTCGGCGGGGGTGCCGATCCGCTCGACCCGGCCGTTGTTGAAGACCGCGATGCGGTCGGAGAGCGACATGGCCTCGTCCTGGTCGTGGGTGACGAAGACGAAGGTGAGCTTGAGCTCCTCGTGCAGCCGCTTGATCTCCTGCTGGAGGCTCTGCCTGAGCTTGCGGTCCAGCGCGCTGAGCGGCTCGTCGAGCAGCAGCACGCTGGGCGAGAAGACGACGGCCCTGGCCAGCGCGACGCGCTGCTGCTGCCCGCCGGACAGCTCGTCGGGGCGGCGGCCGCCCATGCCGGTGAGGTCCACCAGCTCGAGCACCTGCTCGACCCGCCGCGCGATCTCGGCCTTGGGCACCTTGCGCTCGCGCAGCGGGAAGGCGATGTTCTGCGTCACGGTCATGTGCGGGAACAGGGCGTAGTTCTGGAAGACCATGCCGAAGTCCCGCTTGTGCGGCGGGAGCGGCGCGATGTCGCGCCCGCCCAGCCGGATGCGGCCCGAGCTGACCTCGGTGAACCCGGCGATCATGTTGAGCGTGGTGGTCTTGCCGGAACCGCTGGGGCCCAGCAGGGTGACGAACTCGCCGGAGGCGATGTCGATGGTCACGTCGTCCACGACGAGCGGGCCTGAGCCGTACCGCTTGGACAGGCTGGTCAGTTCGATCCGGCCGGCGCCTGGGGTGGGAGTGGTCATTTTCCTCTGCTTCCTCGGCGCGCGCCGACCACCTGAGCGAGCAGGATGGGCACGCTGACCACCAGGACCATGAGGCTGGACGCCGCCGAGATGGTCGGGTCGATCTGCACGGTCACGCTGTTGAACATCTGGACGGGGAGGGTGATGGCCGTGGGCGACTGCAGGAACAGCGAGATCACGACCTCGTCGAAGGAGCTGATGAACGCCAGCACCGCGCCGGAGAGCACGCCCGGCATGGCCAGCGGGAGGGTGATCTTGCGGAAGACCGCGAACGGGGGCGCGCCGAGGCTGCCGCCCGCCTTGCGCAGGGCCGGGTCCATGCCCTGCAGCCGGGCCGTCACCGCGATCACCACGAACGGCAGCGCCAGGGCGGTGTGCGCCAGCGCGATGCCGAACAGGCTGCCGGTCAGGCCGATCCGCAGGAAGGTCGTGAAGATCACCAGGGCGATCAGGATCTGGGGAATGATGATCGGCGACAGCAGGAAGCCGACCGCGAGCCCCCTGGCGCGCTCCCCCAGCGTGGTCACGCCGATCGCGGCGGCGGTGCCGAGCACGGTGGCGAACACCGCCGTGATCACCCCCACCTGCAGGGAGTTCACGATCGCGGTGGTCCACTCCGGCGAGGTGAACAGGCGCTCGTACCACTCGAAGGACCAGCCGCCGGGCGGGAATCTGAAGGTCTTGGCCGACGAGAAGCTCATCGGGATGACGACCAGCGTGGGCACGGTCAGGAAGAGCCCGACCAGCACCGCGACGATCTTCAACCAGGGCCGGGCGGTCATCGTTCGTTCCCCCCGACGATCACGTGGGCCGCGCCGGCCGCGCCGCCAGGCCCGGTCAGCCGGCGGCTGGCGGCCAGTACGGCGAGCGTGACGACCAGCATGAAGACGCCCATCGCGCCGCCGCCCCCGAAGTCGAGCAGGTCCCGGGTGCGTACGCTGATCACCTGGGCGATCATGGAACTCTGCGGCGAGCCGAGCAGCGCGGGCGTGACGTAGAAGCCGAGGGCCAGGACGAAGACCAGCGAGGCCCCGGCGGCGACCCCCGGCAGCGAGAGCGGGAAGTACACCTTCCGGAACGAGGAGAAGCGGCTCGCGCCCAGGCTCTGCCCGGCCAGCGTCAGCCGCCGGTCGATCTGCTGCATGACGCTGAACATCGGCAGCACCATGAAGGGCAGCAGCACCTGGGTCATCGAGATGGTCACCGCCGTGGTGGTGCCCAGCAGCGTGACGTCCCCCAGCCCGACCAGGCCGAAGACGCCCTGCACCACGCCGCCGTCCTGCATCAGGACCATCCACGCGAAGTTGCGCGCCAGCATGCTGGTCCAGAAGGGCACCAGCACGACCGTGACCATCACGGCTCGCACCGAAGGGCCAGCCAGGGTCATCATGTACGCGTAGGGGTAGGCCAGCATGACCCCGGCCACCGTGACCACCAGCGCGACCAGCAGCGTGCGCCCCAGCACCCGGAGGGTGTAGCCGTCGGTGAAGAGCGAGGCGTAGTTGCCCAGGCCGGGCTCGGGGTCGGTGACGCTGTCCACGATGATGCTCAGCAGCGGCAGCACGAAGAACAGCGTCAGCGCGACCAGGGCGGGCAGCAGGAGCAGCAGGCCCGCGACCCGCCGCCGCCCGGCCGGTGACAGGGTGCGCTTCGGGGGCGCGGCGGTGTCGACCAGCATGGGGCTAGCTGACCTTCCAGCTCGTCCAGCGCTTCACCAGGGCGTCGGTGTTCTCGATCCACCACGGCTTGTCCTGCTCCAGGAGCCGGCCGCGGTCGGGCAGGAAGGCGTTGAACGACTTCTGGATGTCGCTGTAGGCGATGCTGGAGATGTCCACGTCCGCGCGGGCGGGGGCGGTGCCGGTCAGCTCGGCGTACGCCTTGGCCTGGGCCGGTTCGGTGACGAAGATGAGGCCCTGCTGGGCCAGGGCCTTGTGCGGCGCGCCCTTGGGGATGACCAGGGCGCCGATGTCGGTGGTGGTGAAGTCCCAGACCGCCTTCAGGTTCGCGCCGCTCTGGGCGGTGACGATGGAGCGGGCGGTCACGGTGATCACCATGGAGCCTTGGCGGTCCACCAGCATCTGCTGCACGGCGCCGTAGCTTGGCGCGAAGACCAGGGACGATTTGATGGTGTCGAGCTTGCGGAACGCCCGGTCGACGTCCAGCGGGTAGACCTTGTCCGGCGGCACCCCGTCGGCGACGAGGGCGGCTTCCAGCAGGCCGTTCTTGGGGTAGTCCTGGACGATGCGCTTCCCGGGGAAGCGCTCCACGTCGAAGAAGTCCTCGATCTTGGTCGGGGGGTTGTCCTTGTAGTCGTCGGCGTTGTAGCTGAAGACGTTCGCGTACCGGTAGGTGGGCACGAAGCAGTCGTGGGTGGTGCCCGGGGGGAACTTGCTGCGATCCAGGCCGGGGTCGTCGAGCTTCTCGTAGAGCTCGCCGCAGTACGCTCCCGCGTAGATCCAGCTCATGTTGGCCAGGTCCCATTGCGTCTTGCCGGACGCGACCATGGCCTTGACCTGGGCCGGGTCGGCGGGGCTGACGTTGACGAACGTGGTGCCCGTCTTGGCCGTGAACGGCTGCTGCAGGGCCTTCTTCTCGTCCTCCTGGAACTGGCCGCCGGTGCTCGCCCAGGTCAGGGTCTTCTCCTCGGCCGTGGACGTGGTGCCACCCCCGCAGGCCGCCGTGGCGGCGAGGAGCGTACCGGTGATCAGCAGGGAGCGTAGGTGTGTGTGCCTCATCTATGTGCCTTTCTGAGTGATGGATCACCGCGCTCCGAGGACGCGCCGGATGATCCCGGGTTCACCCCCGCCACCCGCTTACCTGAATTAGTCGCCCGCGACTTCGAGCGAAGCCCGCAACGCCTGGGTGATCGCCCGCGAGCCGTCCCGCAGGACCATCACGACATCGCTGTCGTCCTCCTCCGGCACCAGCGAGGTCACGCCGACCACGGCCAGGGTGGCGACGACCATCCCGTCGGCGTCCCGGACGGGCACGGCGACCGCGCGCACGCCTTCCGAGCCGCTGGACCGGATCGCCACGCCGGTCTTGCGCACCTCCTCAAGACCGCCGACCGGGTCCTGGGCGAGATCCACCGGCCCTTCGCGGTAACGCCGGTGGAAGGACTCGTCCTGGAACGCGCGGAACACGCAGTCCTGGGCGGTCCCGGGCCGCAGCGTGCTGCCGACCCGGATGACGACGTGGGCGGTGCGGCTGCTGTCCTCGTGCACCTGGGCCACCACCGGGCAGCGGCCGTTCCAGATGCTGAGCACGACGGTGTGCCGGACCCGGATGCTGACCTGCTCCATCACCGGCCGGGCCAGGTTGACCACGCCGAGCCGGGACAGCGCCATCGTGCCGAGTTCGGCGAGCAGGGTGCCGAACTCGTAGCGGTTGCGGTTTCTGCGCTGCAGCAGGCCGTGGTTCTCCATGGAGGCCAGGTAGCGGTGAGCCGTCGACTTGCCGACGCTCAGCTCCTGGGCCGCCGAGACCAGGTCGATGCTCCCGGCCTCGCCGAGCAGCCGCAGCAGCTGCACCACCCGCGCGACCACCTGGATGTCGCCGCTGGGTATGTCCAGCCCTTCTTGGGATGCCACTGCGCGGATCCTCTCGTACGGCGCTGTCCCGGAGTACGGGGCGAATGTCCACTCATCCGATACGCCGGACTGTAGGCCACAGTCTTCGGGGTCCGTCAAGGTTTCCAGCACATTTCATCCATAACAACTTCCGTGATGAAAGGGCCTCTTGACGCAGTTCGCCCGAAATGCCTACGGTCTACCAGATCCCGCTATGCAGGATGGAAATCCCGGATAGCGGAGCCAACTTACGGACAAGGAGACCTCCATGCGCATGCTCGAACGGCTCCGCGGCGCCGACCGGTGCCTGGTGGGCACCTGGGTCAAGATCCCGGCCTTGGAGACCGTCGAACTGCTGGCCCGCGCGGGCTTCGACTTCGTCGTGGTCGACATGGAGCACAGCCCGATCAGCCTGGAGTCGGCCTACCGGGCCGTCGTGGTCGCGCAGGGCCTCGGCGTGCACGCTCTGGTCCGGGTGCCCGACGCGGGCGGCAGCCATCTGCAGCGCGTGCTCGACATCGGCGCCGACGGCATCCTGGTGCCGCACGTCACCGGCAGGGCCGACGCCGAGCGGGCGATGAGCGGCATGATCTTCCCGCCGCGCGGCACCCGGGGCTCCGGCAGCACCTCCCGCGCGGGCGCCTGGGGGCTCGCCGGCAACGCCGAGTACGTGCGGCGCGGCGACGAGGAGACCCTGCGCATCCCCCAGCTGGAGGACCTGAGCGCGCTGGAGGACGAGGAGATTCTCGACACCCCCGGCCTGAACGGCGTCTTCCTCGGCATGGGCGACCTGACGCTCTCCACCGGCTTGAAGGCCGACGACCCCGTGCTGCGGCGGCACGTCGACCGCCTGCTCGCGGGCGCGAAGGCCCGCGGCCTGCCGTGCGGCGTCGCGGCCCGCGACGCGGCGGCCGCCCAGGAGGCGGCTCGGGACGGCTTCTCGTTCGTCATGATCAGCAACGACGCGAGCATCTTCGGCCGGGCGGCGGCCCAGCTCCGCAGCGCCGCCGGCCCGCTCCCCCTGCACTGACTCCCCCGCCCGACCAGAGGAGAACGTTCCCATGCCCTACGACCCGAGCGACGCGCGTTCCGCGCTGCCGGGAACGACCGCCACCGCGACGCCGGCGGGTCCCGCCGCCGACGCCGACCACGTCAAGTTCTACGAGCTGCCCCCCGCCGTCACCGAGGGTGAGAGCCACACCTGGTACGGCCGCAGCCAGCACCTCGTCATCGGCTACACCGACCTGGCCGGAGAGGTCGAGTTCGCGCTGCCCGGGGGCGCCGACGAGTGCGCGGTGCTGCTGCCGGACACCGCTGTCACGGCGCTGATCACCCTCGACGGGGAGGCCACCAAGGTCCCCGGCGGCACGCTCACCTTCGTGCCCCCGCAGGCGGGCACCGTGCGGCTCAGCGGGGAGGGCCGCGTGGTGACGATCTTCACGGCGCGCACCGCGCCCCCGTGGGCCAGGGCGGCCAACGAGGAGTCGTACCGGGAGCCGCATCCGACCGTCGCGCCCCTGGTGGCCTGGCCGGACCCGGTCGGCGGCCCGCGCCCGCGCACCTACGACCTGGACGTGCCCGGCCTGGCCGAGCCGCCGTTCCGGCTCTTCCGGTGCTCGACGTTCATGGTGAACTACATCCACCCGCGCACCGGCCCGCGCGACACCACGCGGATGTCGCCGCACCTGCACGACGACTTCGAGCAGTGCTCGCTGCTCCTGGAGGGCGAGTACATTCACCATCTGCGCTGGCCGTGGACCACGGACCTGAGCGAGTGGCGCGAGGACCAGCACGAGCCGTGCGGCAGCCCGTCGCTCACGATCATCCCGCCGCCGGCGCTGCACACCAGCCAGGCGGTCGGCGAGGACGTCAACCATCTGATCGACATCTTCTCCCCGCCCCGGATGGACTTCTCGAAGATGGACGGCTGGGTGCTGAACGCGGCCGACTATCCGATGCCGGGTGAGGTCTGATGAGCAGGCTGCGGCTCTTCGAGACCGGCGAGCTGAACGCCCGGCAGTGGGCGATTCACGAACGCCTGACCACTGGGCGGCGCGTCGGCAGGACGCCTTACCCGATCGTCGACGATGAGGGCCGGCTGCTGGGGCCCACCAACGCCTGGCTGCTCAGCCCGGCCATCGGGGAGGCGTTCGAGCTGCTCGGCGGGGCCATCAGGTTCGACCTTTCGGTCAGCCACCGGATCCGGGAGATCGTCACGCTGCAGGTCGCGCAGCACCGCGACAGCCCGTACGAGCTCTATGCCCACCGCCTCACCGCGCCCGGCGCGGGCCTGTCCGAGACCGAGATCGAGGACCTGTGCGCGGGCCGCGACCCGGGCCTGACCGACGAGCGGGAGCAGGTCGCGTACACGGTCACCCGGGCCCTGATCGACTCCGGCGACCTCGGCGACGACGCCTACGAGCAGGCCGTCGCCGTGCTGGGGGCCCAGGGCCTCTTCGAGATCACCGTGCTCGTCGGCTGGTACCAGCTCACGGCCACGCAGCTCGCCGTCTTCGGCGTCGAACCGCCTCATGCCCGGTAACACGGTCGCGATCATCGGCGGCGGCTTCGGGGGCATCGCCACGGCGGTCAAACTACTCAAGGCCGGAATCGAGGATTTCACCATCTTCGAGCAGTCGCCGGCCCCTGGCGGCACCTGGTGGGACAACCGGTACCCCGGCTGCGAGGTGGACATCCCCTCCCATGCCTATTCCTTCTCCTTCGCCCCGCGCGACTGGCCGCGCACCCACGCCACCCAGCCGGAACTGCGCGACTACGCCGAGTCGGTGGTGGAAGAGTTCGGGCTGCGCCCCCGTTTCCGTTTCGGCGTCCGGGTCGAGTCGGTGACCTGGGAGGAATCGGCCGGCTGTTATCGAGTGCGCACCAGCGACGGCGCGGAGGAGGCCTACCGTTTCGTCATCAGCGCGGTCGGCCTGCTGAACGTCCCGCGTTATCCGGCATGGCCGGGCATGGACACTTTCGAGGGGGTCAGCTTTCACACCTCCCGGTGGGACGAGGAGGTGGATCTCACCGGCAAGCGGGTGGCCGTCGTCGGCACCGGCTCGACCGCTGTGCAGATCGTGCCGGCCATCGCGCCGCAGGTCGAGCGGTTGCAGGTGTTCCAGCGCGAACCCGGCTGGGTGGAGCCCAAGGGCGAGCGGGCGTTCACCCCGGCGGAGCGGGCCCGTTTCCGGCGGTTCCCCGCGCTGCGCAGGCTCTACCGGTTCAAGCTCTTCCTGCAGTCGGGGCGCCGCTTCAAGGCGTACGACCTGGGCGGGAGCGAGCAGCGCCGGATGCGCGACCTGTGCCTGCGCTACATCGCCACCGCCATCGACGACCCGGCCGTGCGCGCGGCGGTGACGCCCTCCTACCCGTGGGGCTGCAAGCGCCCGATCTTCGCCAGCAGCTTCTATCCCGCCCTCAACCGCCCGAACGTCGAACTGGTCCCCCAGGCGATCAAAGAGGTCACCCCCAAGGGCGTCGTCGACGACCTCGGCGTCGAACACGAAGCCGACGTCCTCATCCTGAGCACGGGCTTCCAGCCGACCCGCTTCCTGTCCCAGTTCACCGTGACCGGCCGCGACGGCACGGACATCCAGGACTTCTGGGGTGACCGCCCGCGCGCGTTCCTCGGTGTCACCGTGCCGGGCTTCCCCAACTTCTTCATCCTGTACGGCCCGAACACCAACGGCGGCTTCTCCATCATCGCCCAGCTGGAACGGCAGGCCGAGGTGGCGGTGCGCGCCATCCGCACCGTGCTGCGCAAACGCGTACAACGTGTCGACACCCATCCGAGCGCCCTGGAACGCCACGTGCGCTGGGTGGACCGCCAGCTGGCCAAGCACGCCTCGGCGATGGACGCCGGCTGCCACAACTACTACCACTCGCCGTCGGGCGCGAACGTCACCCAGTGGCCCCGCACCCACTTCGTCTACTACGTGCTGTGCCGGACCCAGCCCCGGTCCGCGCTCAGCTACCGGTGATGCCATGAGTTACGAGGTCCTCGCGATCCGCTACGCGACCCGGGAAGCGCGGGCCAGCGACCTGTACGCCAACCACACGACCTACGGCGAACCCGACCGGGACGTCAGGATGGACTACTACTTCTGGCTGCTGCGTGGCAACGGCCGGACCATCCTGGTGGACACCGGCTTCACGCCCGAAGTCGGCGACGCGCGCGGCCGAACCACGCTGTGCACCCTGCCCGAGGCGCTCGCCCGGCTGGGCGTGGCGCTCGCCGACGTCGGCACCGTGATCGTCACGCACGGCCACTACGACCACGCCGGTCAGGTCGGCCTGTTCCCGCGCGCCGAGATAGTGATCAGCGACCGGGAGCTGGCGTTCTGGACCGGCCCATACGCGCGCCGCGCACAGTTCGCGCACGCCGTCGAATCCGCCGACATCGACACGCTGACCCGGCTCGACGCCGCCGGGCGGGTGACCAGGATCCGCGACCGGCACCAGGCCGCCGCCGGCGTCGACCTGGTCGAGGTCGGCGGGCACACCCCCGGCCAGCTGATCGCGCTGGTGGACGGCGAGGAAGGGCCGGTGCTGCTCGCCTCCGACGCCGTGCACTACTACGAGGAACTCGACCTGGACCGGCCGTTCGCCGTCTTCGCGAACCTGACGGGCATGTACCAGGGCTTCGACACCGTCCGCGAGCTCGGCGGCGCCGTGGTCGCGGGCCACGACCCCGCAGTGCTGACCCGATTCACCCCCTGGGATCCGGTTGATCCCGGCTTCGCGGTCCGGGTGGGCTGACCCATGATCCCCCCTACCAGCAAGGAGCAAGGCGTGAGATTCAAGGGTGCTGTCGCCGTGGTGACCGGCGCCGGGTCGGGCATCGGCGCGGCCACGGCGCGGCGGCTGTCGGCGGAGGGGGCGTCGGTGGTCGTCGTCGACATCGCCGAGCAGGCCGCTCTGCGGGTCGCGGAGGAGCTGCCCGGTCCGGCGCTGGCGGTGCGGGCCGACGTGTCGCGCGAGGACGACACGGGGGCGTACCTGGCCGCGGCCGTGGACCGGTTCGGCCGCGTCGACCTGCACCATCTGAACGCGGGCGTCGTCGGCACCTTCGACCGGCTGCCCGACATCGCGATCGAGGACTTCGACCGCGTCGTGGCCGTCAACCTGCGCGGCGTCTTCCTTGGCGTGCGGGGGGCGTTCCGGCAGTACGCGGCGCAGGGCAGCGGCGGCGCCATCGTCATCACCGCGTCCATCGCGAGCCTGCGGGGCAGCCACGACCTGCTGCCGTACGAATCGTCCAAGCACGGCGTGCTCGGCGTCATGCGCGGCGCCGCCATGTACGGCGGGCCGCAGGGCGTGCGGGTGAACGCCGTCGCGCCCGGCCTGGTGCCGACCGGCCTGTTCGCGGACTCCGGCGGGGCCGCGGGCGCGGGAGACGATCTGCTGCGGCGTGGCGCGACCGTGCCGCAGCGGCGTACCGGCACTCCCGACGAGGTCGCCGCGGCCGTCGCCTACCTGCTCAGCGACGACGCCTCCTACGTGAACGGCGAGGTGCTCTCGGTGGACGGCGGCTCCGCGTGGGTGAACACCGTGCGCCCCGGCGGCGGGGCGGGCGCCTGGGATCCGGAACCGGTCGACGCGGCCGCCCGTGTGATCGCGGGGCGGGCCCGATGATCGGCTTCATCGGGCTCGGGAACATGGGCGGCCGGATCGCCAGGCGGCTGGTCGAGGCAGGCCACCCCGTGCTGGGGTACGACCCGGTGGCGGGCGCGGCGGGCACGACCCCCGCCACCGACGTCGCCGAGGTGGCGCGGGAAAGCGACCAGGTGCTGCTCTCTCTGCCCGACAGCCGGGTGGTGGAAGCTGTCATCCTCGGCGAGGACGGCGTGCTCGCCCACGCCAGACCCGGCCAGATCGTCGTGGACCTCAGCACCGCGGCACCCGACTCGACCCGGCGCATCGCCGCCGCGCTGGCCGCCCGCGACGCCGCCTACCTGGACGCCGGTGTCTCCGGCGGCGCGGCCGCGGCGGAGAAGGGCACCCTGACCCTCATGGTCGGCGGCGAAGAACAGGCGCTGGACCGGGTGCGTCCCACGCTGGCGCCGTTCGCCGCGAAGGTCTTCCACCTGGGACCATCCGGCGCGGGCCACTCGGCCAAGCTGCTGAACAACTTCCTGAACGCCGTCAGCCTCGCCGCCACCAGTGAGGTCATGGTGGCCGGCCGCAAGGCGGGGCTGGACCTGCGCACGCTGCTGGAAGTGCTGAACTCCTCCAGCGGCGCGAACTGGGCCGTCGCCAACCGCTTCCCGCACATCGTCGAGGGCGACTACCTGGAGGGCGGGCTCACCACCACCCTGATGACCAAGGACCTGGTCCTCTACGTCGACCACCTGCGCGGCCTCGGCGTGCCGTCGCTCAACGCGGCGGGGCCGCTGGCGAGCTTCGGCCTCGCGGCCAACCTGGGGTACGCCGACCAGATCAGCAACCGCGTGGTGGACGCGATCGGCGACATCGCGGGCGGGGTACGCCTGCACGAAGGGGAACCATCATGAGAATCGTGCGCGGCCACGCCGAGGGGACGGCGTCCGTCCTCAAGTCCGACACCTTCGTGGGCACGGTCTGGGCCGACTCGGTCCTGCCGACGACGGACGGCACCACCATCAACGTCGTGACGTTCACCCCGGGGGCCCGTACCAACTGGCACGAGCACACCGACGGCCAGATCCTGCAGGTGCTCGCCGGGCAGGGCTGGGTGTGCGCCGAAGGGGAACCGCCCCGCGCGCTGCTGCCCGGCGACACCGTCTGGGTCCCGCCGGGCGAGCGCCACTGGCACGGCGCGACCGAGACCACCCTGATGACCCACACCGCCATCTCCATCGGCCCCACCCGCTGGTACGGGCAGGTCCGCGACGAGGAATACCCAACCGAGGAGTCCCGATGAGCACCGAACGCTTCGAAGCCGGTCTGGAGATGCGCAAGAAGGTGCTGGGCGCCGAGCACGTCGAGCGCTCGCTCGCGGCGGTGAGCGACTTCAGCCGGCCGGTGCAGGAGCTGGTCACCGAATACTGCTGGGGGGAGATCTGGACCCGGGAAGGCCTCGACCGGCGCACCCGCAGCCTGCTGAACCTCGCCATGCTGACCACGCTCAACCGGGGGCACGAGTTCGCCGTGCACGTGCGCGGCGCGGTCGCCAACGGCGTCACCGAGTCGGAGATCCAGGAGGTCCTGCTGCAGGCCGCCGTCTACGCGGGCGTGCCCGCGGCGCTGGAGTCGTTCCGGATCGCGGAGCGGACGCTCGCGGAGCTGCGCGAGCAGGGGGTGACGATCCCGTGACGGCGCCCGCGGTCGGTTTCGTGGGTCTTGGCAGGATGGGCCTGCCGATGGCGGCCAGGCTGGTCTCGGCCGGGTTTCGCGTCAGGGCGTACGACATCAGCCGCCCCGAGGGCATCGATGTGACGGGGGACGTCACCGAAGTGGCCGAGGGTGCCGGCGCGGTGGTGCTGATGTTGCCCGACTCCGACGCGGTGGAGGCGGTGCTGGAGGACGCGGGCCTGCTCGCCGCCGTCGCGCCCGGCACCGTGCTGATCGACATGGGCTCCTCGCAGCCGCTGCGCACCCGCGCGCTGGCGGCCCGAGCCGCCGAGCGGGGGGTGCGCCTGGTCGACGCGCCCGTGTCCGGCGGCGTCAAAGGCGCGGTCGACGGCACCCTCACCATCATGGCCGGCGGCGACCAGGACGACCTGGACCGGGTGCGCCCGATCCTGGAGACGCTGGGCAGCCGGGTGCTCCGGCTCGGCCCGGTCGGGGCCGGGCACGCGCTGAAGGCGCTGAACAACCTGATGTCCGCCACCCACCTGCTCATCACCGCCGAGGCGCTGCTGGCGGGGCAGCGTTTCGGCCTCGACCCGGAGACCATGCTGGCGGCCGTGAACGGCTCCAGCGGGCGCAGCGGCTCGACCGAGAACAAATGGCCGAACTTCGTCCTGCCCGGCACCTTCGACTCGGGGTTCGGGCTGCGCCTGATGCTCAAGGACATGCGCATCGCCGTGGACCTCGCCGAGGCCACCGGCGTCGCGTCGCGCCTCGGCCGCGCCTGCGCTGATCTGTGGGCGGACGCGGCCGAGCACCTGCCTCCCGCCGCCGACCACACCGAGATCGTCCGGTGGCTGCGGGAGAACACCGCGTAAAGCTCCTTTTTCCAGGATGTATACCTCGCCTATACCGCCCTGCGAGATGATCAGCTTCCGGCTTTGGACCAGGAGCTGAGGTGATCGGGAGTGGCGGTGGAGTTCCGGCTGCTTGGGCCGGTCGAGGTGAGCGCCGCCGGGGTGGCGGTCCCGCTCGGCGGAGCGAAACCTCAGACGCTGCTGGCGGCGCTGCTGCTGGAGCACGGGCACATCGTGCCGACCGCTCGTCTGATCGACATCATCTGGCCGGATGATCCGCCGGAGACCGCCAAGGCGGCGATCCAGACCTATGTCAAGACGTTGCGGCAGGCGCTGGCCCGGCACGGCGTCGCGGATGTGATCGTCACCCGCGCGCCCGGCTACCTGGTTCAGATCCCCGCCCGGTCGCTGGATGTGGACCTCTTCGATCAACTGCTCGACCAGGCCCGGGAGGCGTCCACGCCGCAGGAGACCTCCGACCTGCTCGGGGCCGCGCTGGCCCTCTGGCGCGGGCCCGCCCTGGCGGGATCGCACACCTCGCTGCTGGCCGGTGAGGTGGTCCGGCTGGAGCAGCTGCGGCTGACCGCCACGCAGGAGCGCATGGCCGCGGATCTGGCGCTGGGCCGGCACGGCCAGCTGGTGGCCGAGCTGGCCGCGCTGGTCGGCCGCCATCCCGCCGACGAGCGGTTGCGCGGGCAGTACATGACCGCGCTGTACCGGCTCGGCCGCCAGTCCGACGCCCTGGCCAGCTTCCGGGAAGGCCGCCAGGTGCTGGTCGAGGAGCTCGGCGTAGACCCGGGGCCGGAGTTGACCGGCCTCTATCACGCGATCCTGCGTGGTGACCCGGTCCTGCTGGCGTCGCGGTCCGGCGAGGCGGTCCCCGTCGCCGTGCCGACGCAGCTGCCGCTGGTGCCCGCGGACTTCACCGGCCGCGCGCTCCAGACCTCCGCCCTGGTCGCGGCGCTGACAGATCCTGCCCCGGCCATCCAGGTCATCGCGGGTCGCGGCGGCAGCGGCAAGTCTGCCCTGGCCGCCCACGTCGCTCACCAGGTGGCGACCGCGTTTCCCGACGGGCAGCTCTACGCCGAGCTGCGCGGGCTGAGCGAGACCCCCGCCGAGGCGGGCGAAGTGCTGGGGCTGTTCCTCAGGGCGCTCGGCGTGGAACCGGCCGCCGTCCCGGCCGCCACCGCGGAGCGGGCCGAGCTCTATCGCCGCCTGCTGGCCGGGCGCCGGGTGCTGGTGCTGCTGGACGACGCCGCCGATGAGCGGCAGGTACGGCCGCTGCTGCTGGGCGGTGGCGGCTGCGCCGTGCTGGTCACCTCGCGCAACCGGCTGGGCGGGCTGGCGGGCGTGCGCCGTACCGACCTGGACGTGCTCGAGCCCGATGAGGCGGTCGAGCTGCTGGTACGGATCGTCGGGGCCGACCGCGTGGGCGCGGAGGAACCGGTGGCCCGCGAGATCGCCGAACTGTGCGGGCGGCTACCGCTGGCGATCCGGATCGCCGGGGCCTGGCTGGCCACCCGCCAGCGCTGGCCGCTGCGGCTGTTAGCCGATCGGCTGACCGACGAGCGGCGCCGGCTGGACGAGCTGGCGATCGCCGACCTGGAGGTGCGGGCCGGTTTCGAACTCAGCTACCGGGCGCTGGACACCGGCGCGCGCGAGGCGCTGCGGCGGCTGGGCCATCTGGGGGTGCCGGAGTTCGCCTCATGGGTCGTCGCCTGGCTGACCGGCACCCCCGAGACGGTGGCGGAGGACCTGGTGGAGCGGCTGGTCGACGCGCAGCTGGTGGACTTCAGCCGGGTCGACGACCTGGGCTCGCCCCGGTTCCGCGTACACGACCTGGTGCGGATCTACAGGCGGGAGCGGGCCGAAGCCGAGGAACCCGCGCAGGAGCTGGCGGTGGCCGTGGGCCGGGTGCTCGGCGGCTGGCTGACCCTGGCCGACCAGGTGGCCGCCGACGCTCCGTCCGACGAGATCGGCCGGCCGCGCCCCGCCCTGGCGGCCTCCCCGGTCTCCGGCGAGCTGGCCGCGCGGGTGCTGGCCGCCCCGCACGACTGGTTCGACATCGAACAGCCCGCGCTGGTCGTCGGCCTGGAGCGGGCCGCCGCGCTGGGCCTGCACGACCTGGTCTGCCAGTTCACCGCCTCGGCCCGGCTGGGTCCGTCGTTCCTGGGCGTCAACAGGTTCGAGTCCCGGGAGCGGATCAACCAGGCCGCGCTGGCCGCGGCCCGCCGCGCCGGCGACCGGTACGGCGAGGCGGTGACCTTGCGCACCATGAGCCTGTTTCACCGCGCGACCGGCCAGTACGCCCCGGCGATCGAGACCGCCGAAGCCGCGAGGGCCATCTTCGACCGGCTCGGCGACAAGCTGATGGAGGCGTACTCGGTCCGCGCGTGGGCCAAAGCCCAGCTGCGCCTGGGCCGGACCGAACAGGCCCTGGCCCCGCTGGAAAGGGTGCTGTCGACCTGCCAGGCGATGGGTGACCGCTGGGGTCTGGGGGTGACCCTGCGGACCCTGGGCGAACTCCATCTGGCCGACGGCCACCTGCGGGACGCGGCCGCCTGCCTGACCGCGGCGATGGAGGTGTGGCAGGACATGGACGCCCCGCTCTGGCGGGCCCGCACCGAACGCGACCTCGCGCTGCTGCACGAGGCCCGGGGCGAGTCCGGGATGGCGGCGAAGATCATAGACCGGGCGGTCAAAGTCTTCCGCGACCACGGCGCGCGCGAATACGGCGAGCTCACCGGCGGTGCGGCCGCATTCTGAGAGCCCGCCCGCCACGGAATTTCAGCGAAGTTTCAGCGCCTCATTCGAGCATTCCGGTGTCCACAGGAAGAACACTCTCCCCCGGAAGGTCGTAATGGGGCTCAACCGCCTTATCTCCGGCACCCTCGGCATCTTGACGGCAGCCGCTCTCGGCTTCACGGGAGCCACGGTGACCACCGCCGCGTACGACGTCCCCGGCAGCGGGATCGCCTAACCCTGTGGACCCACCGCCACGGTGGGTCCACCTGACTTTCGGCAGGCATCACCGGCTCCGCCCTCGGGTGACTCCGTCTCCCCTATCCCGAACTCGAAAGGCCGTCCGATCTCCGACCGGGCGGCCTACACCGCTATCCAGACTCAATCCGAAGGACTTAGAAATGATCCTGCTCTCCGATCCCGTGATCAGCCGAATGCCGATTGAGGAGTCTGGTGAAGTATTGATCGATCTCCACACCGTCCAGGCGCTGCGCCTCGATCCGCGCATGGCCGACACGGGAGCCGCCTACTCCCATCTTCGCGTCAGCGTCGTGGACCGCCTGGTCACCGCGCAGACCCTGCTACCGTCCGGCCTGTATTTCCTGATCATCGAAGGCTTCCGGCCCGTGGAACTCCAAGCTCGGTATTTCGACTGCGTCACCGGCGCATCAGCCGCCCGGTACGGCCCGACGGCACTCCCCACCTCCTGACCGCGAGACGCCCGCCGTGGGGGCTACCGTGAACGCCCGTCTACGACAGCCCCCATCGCGATCGCCATGACCGCTTCCGCCGTTCCGGTGGGCCCACGCCGCAGGTGCCAGAGGCATGCCCAAGATGGAGGCACTCACCACATTCCTGGCGGCGCAGCACCCTCAATGGACTAATAACCCCTATGGGGTTATCTTGGGGGCACAGGAGTCCATGGAGGTGTGCGCGATGCCGAAGATCAACGTCTATCTGCCCGATGATCTGGCCGAGGCGGTGAAGGAGGCCGGTGTGCCGGTGTCGGCGGTGTGCCAGCGGGCTCTGGAGCAGGCCGTACGACGGGTGACCGCCATCCGGGAGACGGTTCTGGGCGATCTCGACGACGAACCGACCGGGGCGCTGGCGCACTTCACCGCAAGGACGCGTACCGTGCTGAAACTGGCGGTGGAGCGGGCGCGGGACGCGGGTGAACCGAGGATGGGTACCGAGCACCTGCTGGGCGCCATGCTGGACGAGGGCACCAACCTGGCCCTCCACGTGCTCCGCGCCATGGAGATCGAGCCGGAGCGGGTCGGGCGTGATCTGGCCCGCCGGCAGCCCGGAGAGCGAGAGACCGCCCCACCGGACAGTGATCCGCGCCGGTTCGACGGGCCTGCGGCCAACGCCCTGGAGCTGGCCGTCACCGAGGCGACCTCCCTCGGCCACAACTACATCGGCTGTGAGCACCTGCTGCTCGGCCTGGCCATCGAACCCGACGGAGTCGCAGGACAGGTTCTGCGAGCCCTGGGGGCCGACCCCAAGCTCGTCCGCCGCGCCGTCACCGCCGCACTGGCGGGCTACGTCCACCTGCGGGCCGAGAGCGGACAGGGCCAGCCGACGGCGTCCGCCGGCGCACAGCAGGCGCTCGCCGCGGCCATACGCCAGGAAATCGAACCGCTGAGTCGGCGCATCGCACAGCTGGAGGAGCACCTCGGGCTGACCACCGAAGGCTGACCACCATGTTCAGCCACGGTCGCGGCAGGCCGCCCGATCAGAAGCGCCGGTACGGCCAACGTCTCCTCCCGCTGTGGCAGCGGTGGCTCCAGCTGGCCGCCTTGGTCCTCATCGTGCTGGCAATTCTGTGGTGAAACGTGTGCTGATGCCGGGAGCGAGCACGTAGATCAGGCTTGGCGGAGGACGGCCAGCCCACCGCTTATCTGTTCCGGTCGGGTGACCCGCGTACCGAAATCAGATATGGGCCATGACCTGGCGTACGGGATGGCCCAAGGCGTTCGCGAGGGCTGCCGGCTCCTCATCCTTGAACCAGCCTCGATCCGGGTTCCAGATGGCGATCTCGAACCGCGCGAAGCCGCAGGGCCAGTCGTAGTCCAGCGCGTCCAGTGTCGTCTGACCGCCGCAGCACGGGACCTGGGTCGCCAATGTGGTGAAGCCGTCTTCGTAATGAACATCGATGAGGTCGGCCCACCACTCGGTGTCGATCGAGGCGCCGCAGAGCGGGCAGCCGATCTTTGTCAGGTTGGAGCCGCAGTCGACAACGGTGATGCTCTCATGCCAGGTGACTTCGATCTCGACGTCCAGGCCGTCAGGGATTCCGGGGGCGAGTTCCGCCGCGAGCGCGGCGGCACGCTCGGCGGCGTCCCGGTCGGGTCGCCAGTACGGATCGGCCGGGATGATCGAGAGCACGTCGTCACTCATCTGGGCCTCGAAGCAGGATCCGCATGCTGACGGATGGTACATGCAGCCCCACCTCCCACAGTCGGTGCAGCAGATCGGTCACGGCGTCCGGGTCTCCAGGGTGGCGTGGGCGGAAGCACGCGCCGGGGTAATTGTCGAGGGCTGTGGATGTGGTGGGGTGCTCAGCCAGGCTGGCGGGTCTTCTGGAGGATGGGCTTGAGTCTCCAGTAAGGGGAAACGACTGCGTCGCGCGGTGCTGCGAGCGGTAGCCCTGCTCTGGCCGCTGAGGGATTGTTAGCCTGTGCCTGCAGAAGCACCTTTACACAATCACTGGGAGATGCGTGCGCACAGGGGGAATACGGCTGCTGGCCTGGATCACCATGCTCTCGACCGTGGTGGCGTGCAGCCAGGAACGGCCGGTCGCGCAGGCGACCGGCACTCCCATCACCCCGCCCGCGCAGGAACATGCGCCCACGCCGAGTCCTGCCCCGCAAGAGAGCTCCAAGGACACCGAACCGCGTGGGAGCGATTATCGGGGGCTGGATCCCAGCTGGTTCGAGGCGAGGTTGACGCTCGCGGACGGCCGCCAGGTGGCGATGCACTACCGGCGCGGCGAAGGGCTCTACGAGCAGCATCGCGGCCCGCGGGCCGGCAGATGGACCAAGCCACACCTGATCTACGGCACCAAGACCGATGCCTGCCAGGGAATCACGCTCCAGGCCAGCGGCGGCACGGTCACCGCGATCGCGGACTTCGGCGTGTACTGCTCGGACGGCGAGCCGCCGACGGAGTCCATCGCGGCGGTCGCTGTGGGAGACCTGCGCAGCTGGGATCACCACCTCACCAAGGACTTCGACGGCTGGAGGCGCGCCAGAATCACCGACAGAGGCAGGAAGGCCACCTTCCTGGGTGGGCGCAGCACGCTCATCTGGACCTTGACCGGCGGCTTCTCGGACCCGGTGCACAGGTATCCCGGCTGAACTGCCACGTAGCGTGGGTCTTCAGGCGTTTTCCCGCTGGAACAGCCGGGTGCCGACGAGGACGCCGACGAGGAGGAACAGCACGCTGACCAGGACTCGCTCAGGACTCCCTGGCGCGCGTGGTGCGGGAACGGCTGCCCGGCGAGTCCGCGATCCAGGCGATCAGGCGCGACTTCATCGACGCCTTGGAGACCCGGCACTGGCGTTACGGGTTCAACGAGGGCAGCGACGTGTTCGCCAGGCTGGTCAGGGAGAGCCCCTCCCTCTCCGCCCGGCTGCACGAGATGCACTGGACCCGCCAGGTGCTCCTCGCCGACGTGGCCGACGCGGATCCCGACGACCCCACCCCTTCGATCGTCGCCGCGCAGGTCTGCGCCGTCATCCGCACCCTGACGATGCAGACCGTCATACGGAGGATCGCAGGCGAGGTCTGGGACGAGATCGCCCCAGACCTCCGCACCCACGCGGAACGCGCCTCGCCCTGCTCGAATACGGCATCGGCGACTACCCCAACGCCGGTCAGTGACCGCCGCCCGCCAGGTTGAGACCGACGACACCGCAGAGGATGAGAAGGATCGAGGCGATCTTGGCGGGGGAAACGTTCTCGCCCAGGAAGATCATGCCTAGGGTGGCGGTGCCGATGGCGCCGATGCCGGTCCAGACGGCGTAGCCCGTACCGACGTCGAGGCTCTTGAGGGCGAGTGCGAGAAGGCCGAAGCTGACGACGGCGGAGGCGATGAAGCCGATGCTCGGCAGTGGTGCGGAGAATCCGTCGCTGAGCTTGAGCGAGTAGGCCATGACGACCTCGAACAGACCTGCGGCGATGACCAGAAGCCAGGCCATGACGGCTCCCTCCTCAGGAGCGTCGTCTGGCAGGCCGGGTACGGCGCGTCTCGTCCGGGCGGGCCCTGATCGTGGTCCGCACAGCAAACAACGGCGGCGGCCTCGTGCGGATTCCCGATGGCGGCACGGCGCCCCGCCCGGACGGACGGGGCGCCATTGGTTGGTCAGAACCTCTGAACGGTCTCACAGGCGACCGGCTCGGGGTCGAGGCCGGCCTTGTCGATGACGATCTCGTCGATGCCCAGGCCGCAGTCCAGGTCGCTGTCCTTGGCCAGGTCCTTGGCGAGGAGCTCGTCCTTGCCGCCGAGGCCGAACAGCTTGTCACCGGCGCCGCCGCCGTCCTCGATCCGGTTGTTGGCGTTGCTCCCGATCAGGAAGTCGCCGCCGAGGGTGGAGCCGACGATGTTCTCCACGTCGTCGCGGACGTTGTCGGAGTCGATGTTGCGGCCGTCGCCGGCCTGGTTGTCCAGGCTCACCCGCACCGACAGGTCGCTGCTCTTGTAGGAGACGGTGTCGGTGCCGGTGCCGCCGATCCAGGTGACCGCCCGGCCGGTCGGCGAGGTCGTGCCGGCAATGAGGTTGTCGTTGCCGTCCCCGCCGTTGACGGTGCCCTTGAACGAGACTCCGACGCTGAAGGAGTCGTTCATGTCGCCGAGGTTGGCGGCGAATTCGCCGGCCGAGGTCCCGCAGGTCACCGCGCGCGGGGTGAGCTTCTCGCACCCGGGGAGCGCGGTGAGCGGCTCGGTGTCGAACACGGTGATCTTGCCGTTGAAGACGGTGATGGACGCGCTGTTGATCCCGCGGGCGCCCGCGGTGTAGGTGATCTTCCCGTTGCTGAGGCCGACCGTGCCGGCGGAGGCGGCCTCGCTGGGGGTGGCAAGGGTGGCGGCCAGCGCGGCGGACGCGAAGGCCAGCAGCGACGTCCGGGCCAGGTTCTTGGTACGCATGTCATGTCCTTGATCGTGATAGTGGATTCGGTCTTTCACCCACCCGGTACGCCCCGGCTTGAGCGGGGAGTTCCGCTGTTGGTCAAAGGACACACATCTCCCGAAGAGGACTCACCGGGAGCGGCGGCGGGTCGCCGCCAGCACCAGACCAGGGATCACCGCCAAGCCGCAGGCCAGCAGCAGTTCACCGGCGCCGAGCGGCTCGACGCGCAGGAGCTGCCGCAGCGGCTCCAGGTACATGGGGGCGACCTGGAAGATCAGCGCCGTCAAAACGGCCAGGTCGAGGAAGCGGTTGCGCCGCCGGTGCTCGGCGGGCACCGGAGCGCGCACGGCCAGCGCGACGCCGAGCTGCGCGAGCCCGAGCGTGATGAAGATCATGGTCTGCCAGGGGCGGCCGGTCGCCCACGCCCACGCGCCGAGCCCGACCGCGATGGCGGCGATGGCGGCGCCGGTCCCCGCGATCGGCGCGAGCAGGCCGCCGAGGATGGACTGCCGCAGCGGGCGCGGCGGGCGGCCCATGGCCTCCGGATCGGCCGGTTCGGCTCCCATGGCGACACCGGGCAGCCCGTGGGTGAGCATGTTGATCCACAGGATCTGCGCCGGCTGCAGCGCCACGGCCGGGCCGAAGAACGGCATGACGAGCATGACGAGCAGTTCGGCGAGGCCGCCGCTGAGCCCGTACCGCAGGAAACGGCGGATGTTCGCGTAGATGCGGCGCCCTTCCTCGACCGCCGACACCACGGTTCGCAGGTTGTCGTCGGTGAGCACCAGGTCGGCGGCCTGCCGGGCCACCTCGGTGCCGCCGCGGCCCATGGCCACCCCGATGTCCGCGCGGCGCAGCGCCGGTCCGTCGTTAACGCCGTCGCCGGTCATCGCCACCACGTGACCGTCCCGCTGCAGGGCCTGGACGATGTCCAGTTTCTGCTCCGGCAGCGTACGGGCGAAGACGCGGGCCTCGGCGAGCCGTTCCGCCGACACGCCCTCGGCGAGTTCGGGCCCGGTGACCACCTGGGCGGCCGCGGCCGGAATGCCGACCCGCTCGGCGACGGCCCTGGCGGCGGCCGGGTGGTCGCCCGTGATGAGCCGGAACTGGATGCCCGCCCGCATGCAGGCGGCGACCGCCCCGGCGGCGTCGGCCCGGGGCGGATCGGTGATCGCCACCAGCCCCAGCAGCCGCAGCTCCCCCTCCATGGCGGGCGGCATGTCGGACATGTTTTCGGCTACCGCGATCACCCGGTACCCCGACGCGGCCAGTTCCGCCGCCTTGGCCAGGGCAGCCGCCGAATCCCCGATCACATCGGGAGCGCCCTTGCAGGCGACGAGCCAGCCGCCGGCGGGGGTGCGGTGAACGGTGGTCATGCGCTTGCGGGAGCTGTCGAACGGCACTTCCGACACGCGCGGGTACTCGCGCTGGCACGCCGCCGGGTCCATCCCGGCCTTGCCGGCCAGGGCCAGCAAGGCGGCCTCCAGCGGATCGCCGGCCGCGCTCCACTCGCCGTCCCGGCCAGGCGGCACCAGATGGGCGTCGTTGCACAGGACCGCGGCCCGCAGCAGAGGCGTCAGGTCATCGGGGTCCGGTCTGATCTCGCCGACCGGCGCGTAACCGCTGCCGGTGACCTCGTACTCGGCTCCCGAGGCGGTCCAGACGCGGGTGGCCACCATCCGGCCCTCGGTGAGGGTGCCCGTCTTGTCCACGGCGAGGACGGACACCGAGCCCAGCGTCTCGACGGCGGGCAGGCGGCGCACCACGGCCGACCGCTGCGCCATCCGGCGCGCCCCCAGGGCCAGCGCCAGCGTCACCACCGCGGGCAGCGACTCCGGCACGACCGCCACCGCCAGGCTGACCCCGACCAGCAGCATCTCCAGGACCGGCTCGCCCCGGAGCACGCCCAGGACGAACACCAGCGCGCTGGCCGCCAGGACGCTCAGCGCCAGCAGGCGGCCCAGGCGGGCCAGCCGCGTCTGGAGCGGCGTCGGGCGGGGCCGCTGACCGGCCAGCGAGGCCGCGATCCGGCCCAGCGAGCTGTCCGCCCCGATGGCGGTCACCACGGCGGCGCCGCGCCCGTGCGTGACCACCGTACCCGCCCAGACCCGCCGCTCGTCCGGGCCCTGGGTCACGGTCTTGTCCACGGGCACCGACTCGCCGGTCAGCGCCGCCTCGTCGAGCTGCAACTGCACCGCTTCGGCCAGCTCGGCGTCGGCGGCCACCACGTCACCGGCCGTGAGGATCATCAGATCCCCCGGCACCACCTCGGCGGCCGGTATCACCCGGTCGACGCCGTCCCGCCGGACCCGGGCGGTGGGCGCGGCGAGGTCGGCCAGGGCGTCGACCGCGCGGGCGGCGCGCAGTTCCTGGAGCACTCCGATCGTGGTGTTGACCACGATCACCAGGCCGATGACCAGGGCGTCCACGACGTCCCGCATGGCCAGCGCGATCGCGCCCGCGGCCAGGAGCAGGACGATCATCGGATCACGTAGCTGGGTGAACAGCCGGTCCCAGAGATGCCGGCCGCGTCGTATCGGCACAAAGTTGGGGCCACAGGTGGCCCGGCGATGCTCGGCCTCGGCCCATGTCAGGCCTGCGACAAGGGTGGCATTCGTCCTCATACACGTCCTTTGATCGAGCCAAGAGATTCGGCCAGCGAACCCGCCACGTCCAGGTTCTGATCTCCGCCGGCGATGCGGCACCTGGCGAAAGTCCCGAAATCACCGCCGAACGGTTCTCAACGGAGGGCTTTGGTCCTGGCGATCGGGGACTTCCGGACGCTGAGAAGAGCACCGCTCCCCCGCGACAGTGGGATGTGTGAACGGGCGGAAGAGCGTGCTGGCCGAGGCGGCGGGTGAACTGCGCCTGCCGGCTCCGGATCCGGGCACCGGTATCATCAGTTCCTGGGATCTGTCGATCGGGGTCGACGGGCCTGGGACCCGGTTCGTGGTCTTCACCGCCGGGTGCGCGCTGCGCTGCCTCTACTGCCAGAACCCGGAGACGTGGCGGATGCGCGACGGCCGCCGGGTCACGACCGGCGAGGTCATGGCCGAGGTGGACAGATACCGGCGGTTCATCGCCGTGGCGGGCGGCGGGGTCACCGTCAGCGGCGGCGAGCCCCTGCTCCAGCCTCGTTTCACCGCGGACCTGCTTCGGCGCTGCCACGAGAGCGGCCTGCACACGGCCTTGGACACCTCGGGCTTTCTCGGCGATCGGGCCACCGATTCCCTGCTGGCCGACACCGATTTGGTGCTGCTCGACATCAAGTCCGCGGATCCGAAGGCGTACCGCGATCTCACCGGTGTCGAGCTGGAGCCGACCCTGCGTTTCGCCCGCCGCCTGGCCGAGCTGGGCCGGGCGACCTGGGTCCGTTTCGTGCTCGTGCCCGGCCTCACCGATGATTCGGCGAACGTGGACGCCCTTGCCGCCTTCGTCGCGGATCTGGGCAATGTGGACCACGTCGACGTGCTTCCCTTCCATCGCATGGCCATCGGGAAATATCAGAGACTCGGCCTGACCTTCCCGCTCGCCCACGTCCAGCCGCCGGATCAGGCGCTGCTCGACCGCGTCCACGCCCAATTCCGAGCCCGCGGCGTCGTCAGCATCTGATCTACTGGCGGTCATGATCCAGCTACCTCCGGTCTTCGCGGATCTGCGGGGCTACCGGCGTACGTGGCTGCGCGGTGATCTGCTCGCCGGGCTCACCGTGGCCGGATATCTGGTGCCCCAGGTCATGGCGTACGCGACGGTGGCCGGGCTGCCGCCGGTGGCCGGGCTCTGGGCGATCCTGGCGCCGCTGGCCCTCTACGCGGTGCTGGGGTCCTCCCGCCAGCTGTCCATCGGGCCCGAGTCCTCCACCGCGCTGATGACGGCGGTCTCGATCGCGCCCCTGGCCGCGGGCGATCCCGCGCGGTACGCGGCGCTCGCGGCCACGCTGGCCGTTTTGGTGGGGGTGTTCGCCACCGCCTGCTGGGCGCTGCGGCTGGGTTTCGTCGCCGATCTGCTGTCCCGGCCCGTCCTGGTGGGGTATCTGGCGGGGCTCGCCTTCACCATGATCGTCGGGCAGCTGGGCAGGATCACCGGGGTGCCGGTGTCTGGAAACGAGTTCTTCGCGGAACTGGCCTCGTTTGCTCGCGGGCTCCCGAAGATCCACGGGTGGACGCTGCTGTTCGCGGTGGCCGTCCTGGCCTTCCTCCTCCTGGTGCGGCGGCTGTTTCCCGCGCTGCCGGGCCCGCTGCTGGTGGTCCTGCTGGCCACCGCCGCCGTCGCGGCCTTCGGCCTGGAACGGTACGGGATCGAGGTCGTCGGCCCGATTCCCGGCGGGCTCCCGGCACCGGGCCTGGCGATCAGCGGCCTGGGCGAGCTCGTCCTGCCCGCCCTGGGCGTCCTGCTGGTGGGCTACAGCGACAACATGCTCACCGGCAGGTCCTTCGCCGCGCGCCACAACCAGCAGATCGACGCCAACCAGGAGCTCCTCGCCCTGGGCGCCGCGAACGTGGGCGCGGGGCTGTTCCAGGGATTTCCGGTCAGCAGCAGCGGCAGCCGTACCGCGCTGGCCGACGCGGCGGGCAGCCGCACCCAGCTGTATTCCCTGGTCACGCTGCTCGTGGTAGTCCTGGTGCTGCTGGCGGGAGGGCCGCTGCTGGCCGGGTTCCCGCTCGCGGCCCTCGGCGCCATCGTCGTCTACGCCGCCCTCCAGCTGATCGACGTGGCCCAGTTCCGCCGCCTGTTCGCCTTCCGGCGCAGCGAGCTGCTCCTGGCCGTGGCCACCTGCGTCAGCGTCCTGGTCCTCGACATCCTGTACGGCGTGCTCCTCGCCGTGGCCCTCTCCGTCGCCGAGATGCTCGCCCGGGTGGCCCGCCCCCACGACGCGATCCTCGGCATCGTCCCCGGCCTGGCGGGCATGCACGACATCGACGACTACCCGCAGGCGCGGACCATCCCCGGGCTGCTCGTCTACCGCTACGACTCCCCGCTGTTCTTCGCCAACGCCCAGAACTTCCGCCAGCGCGCGCTGGCCGCCGTGGACAGCCAGGACCACCCGATCCGGTGGTTCGTCCTCAACGCGGAAGCCAACGTCGAGGTCGACATCACCGCGCTGGAAGCCCTCGACTCGCTGCGGTCGGAGCTGACCGGCCGGGGCGTCGTCTTCGGCATGGCCAGGGTCAAGCAGGACCTCCGCGATTCCCTGGACGCGTTCGGCCTAACCGCCAAAATCGGTGAGGATCACCTTTTTCCCACTTTGCCCACCGCCGTTGCCGCCTACGAAGCGTGGCGGTGATCAGGCCCTGGGGCGTACGACGGCGACCGGGCACTTGGCGTGGTGCAGCACGCCCCGGCTGACCGACCCGAGCACGACGGAGCCGAGGGCGCCGCGGCCGTGGGAGCCGACCACGAGCAGATCCGCGCCGCCGGAGGCGTCCACGAGCGCCTCCACCGGATGCGCGGAGTGCACGTCCTCGATGACCTTCACGTCCGGGTATTCCTCCCGCCACCGGTCGAGCAGGCCGGCCACGACCGCGTGCTGGGCGGTCCTGATCTCGTCCATGTCGTAGCTGATCTCGGGCGCGAAGGCGTGCACCGGGAGCTGCCAGGCGTGCAGGGCGCGCACCGCGCTGCCGCGCAGCCGGGCCTGCTCGAAGGCGTAGGCCAGGGCGGGCTCGCAGGCCGGGGAGTCGTCGACCCCGACGACGACCTCGCCGCGGGTCGTCTCGGGCAGCCGGTGCACCACGACCACCGGTCCGGGCGCGTGACCGGCCACGTGCGTGCTGACGGAACCGAGGAGGGCCCGGGCGAAGCCGCCCATGCCGCGGGTGCCGACCACCAGCTCGGCGGCGCCGGCCGCCAGCTCGCGCAGCACCTCGGCGGGCCTGCCCTCGATGACCTCCGTGGTGACGGCCATGCCCGGGCGGCGGGCGTTGGCCGTCTGCTCGGCCTGGTCCAGGATGCGGGCGGCACTGCGGGTCAGCTGGTCGCCCAGGTTGTGGTCGGGGAACTTCACGATCTCGTACGGGTAGCGGTCCAGGACGAACACGATGCGCAGCGGCGCGCGGGTGCGTACCGCGTCGTCGGTGGCCCATTCCACGGCCGCGAGCGAGGCGGGCGAGCCGTCCACGCCGACCACGATGACATCCTTCATGACTCCTCCTTCGTCCCCTCCATCGCATCGCCCGGCGGCCCGGCGGCCCAGAGCCGAAGGTCCCACCGGACCAGGCCCATCGGCCATGTCGTCCCGGACCGCCGCCGGGAAGACTCGAATCAGGACGACGAGGAAGGACGATCCGATGGCGGAGACGAGGAACGCGACCGGCGCTGAACTTCACGAGCTCGGCGCGGCGGAGTGCCTGAGCCTGATCTCTCCCGGGGGCGTCGGCCGGGTGGCCTTCAACGGCTCGGACGGGCCGACCATCCTGCCGGTGAACTACCGCGTCATCAATGGCGCGATCGTGTTCCGGACCCGCGCGGGCGGCGCGATGGACGAGGATCTGCGCACGGGCATCGAGGACCTGGAGATCAAGATCGCCTTCGAGGTGGACGAGATCGACGTCACCCGGCACGAGGGGTGGAGCGTGCTGGTGCAGGGTCCGGTCCACCACGTCGCGGACGACGAAGTGCGCTGGGTGGCCGATCCGGGGGTCCAGGCCTGGGCGGGCGGCACCCGTGACCACTACGTCCGCATCACCCCGCAGCGGATCACCGGCCGCCGTATCCAGACGCTGTGAGGTCCGCGATGACGGTCACCATGGACCGGGAGCCGATGGCCCCGGTCATCGCCTGGCACGGATTCCGGGGGACGGCCTGGCGCGCGGGCATCGATGTGCGCGGGTTCATCCAGGCCAACTACACGCCGTACGAGGGCGACGAGACCTTCCTGACCGCGGCGACCGAGCGGACGCGCGCCGTCTGGGGAAAGATCGCCGGCCTGCTGCCCGAGGAGCGGCGGCGCGGCGTCTACGACGTGGACACCTCGACGCCGTCCTCGATCACCGCCCACCGGCCGGGCTACATCGACCGGGAACGCGAACTGATCGTGGGCCTGCAGACCGACGCGCCGCTCAAGCGGGCGATCATGCCGCAGGGCGGCCTGCGGATGGTCGAGAACGGCCTGGCCGCCTACGGCTACCAGCTCGACCCCCTGGTGAAGGAGATCTTCACCAAATACCGCAAAACCCACAACGACGGCGTCTTCGACGCCTACACCGCCGAGATCCGCGCCGCGCGCCGCTCGGGGGTCATCACCGGCCTGCCCGACGCCTACGGCCGGGGCCGCATCATCGGCGACTACCGCCGCGTCCCCCTGTACGGCGTGA
>NZ_JBDPLV010000049.1:0-89987 GCF_039871605.1 Acrocarpospora sp. B8E8
GCCACCTCGCCACGCCACCGGTGATCCCGCAGCCCACCCCCACCCAGCTCGATCTCCTCTATCTCCTCGGGGTGGATCCACGGCAGCTCCGGTGACGATCACAGACCTGCGGAAAACGGGGCTAGGAGTGGTAGCGGCATTCCGTTAGGTGCCCTTGGGGCCGGTTAGACCTTGAAGCCTGGTAGCTAGCGCGCCCCTCAGATCTTGAGCCGGTCAGATCTTGCGGGCGGATAGACCCTTGAGGCCCGTCAGACCCTTGAGGTCCGTCAGATCCTTGAGGTCCGTCAGATCCTTGAGGTCCGTCAGGCCTTAAGGGCGGTTAGAGCTTGCGGCCGACGCCGCCGAAGCCGACTGAGGCGTGGGTGTCGGGGAGGTAGGTGTCTGCGTCGGGGCGCCAGTCGCGGGGGGCGACCAGGCCGGGGTCGAGGAGTTCGTAGCCGTCGAAGAACGGGAGGATTTCCTCGTATTCGCGTAGGGCCAGGGCGGCTGTGGCCTTCTTGTAGATCTCCAGGGCCGCTTCGCTGACGTCGGGGATCGCGGGTGCGGCGTGGGTGAGGGCGAGGTAGCTGCCGGGGGCGCTCAGGTCCCGCATCTGGGCGACGATCTCGTACGGCTTGTCGGCTTCGTGGACGAAGTGCAGGAGCGCGAAGAGGAGGAACGCCACCGGGCGGTCGAAGTCGATCTCCTGGCCCACCTTGGCCAGGAGGTCGTCGGGCTGGCGGAAGTCGCCCATGACGACCTCCACGTTCTCGCCCCGGCTGAGCAGAGCCTGCCCGTGCGCGACCACGACGGGGTCGTAGTCGACATAGACCACCTTGCAGTCCGGCGCGACCCGGTGGGCGATCTCGTGCACGTTGCCCTGGGTGGGCAGGCCCGAGCCGATGTCCACGATCTGGCGGATCCCCGCCTCGGCGAGGCAGTGCACGGTCCTGGCCAGGAATGCCCGATTCTCCAGCGCCGCCGCCCTGACGTCGGGGAACAGACTGGCCATCTGCTCCGCGGCGGCCCGGTCGGCGGCGAAGTTATCCTTGCCCCCGAGGTAGTAGTCATACATGCGGGCCACATTGGGCGTATTCGGATCGACGCCGGGCGGCGGCTGGCTCATCGGTTCTCCCCTGACAGCGGAGTGACGATCATACGGCGAAATCCCGAAATATCGTCACTGGGCCCGGTAGAGTTCGGCGACCCGGAACGCCAGGTCGAGCGACTGGCCCCGATTGAGCCGGGGATCGCACGCCGTCTCGTACCGCAGCGCCAGATCGCCCTCCACGATCGGGTGGCCGCCACCCACGCACTCGGTGACATCGTCGCCGGTGAACTCGATGTGGATGCCCCCCGGGTGGGTGCCAAGCGCCCGGTGCACCTCGAAGAACCCGGCCACCTCCTCCAGCACGTCGTCGAGCCGCCGGGTCTTGTAGCCCCCGGCCGCCTCGAAGGTGTTGCCGTGCATCGGGTCGCACACCCAGGCCACCGTCGCCCCGCTGGCGGTGACCTTCTCCACCAGCATCGGCAGCGCCTCGCGGACCTTGCCCGCGCCCATCCGGGTGATGAAGGTGAGCCGCCCCGGCTCGTTGTCCGGGTTGAGCTTCTCGACCAGGGTGAGCGCCTCCTCCGGCGTGGTGGCCGGGCCCAGCTTCACCCCGATCGGGTTGCGGATCTTGCTGAAGAACTCCACGTGCGCCCCGTTCAGCTGCCGGGTGCGCTCGCCGATCCAGACCATGTGCGCGGACACGTCGTAGGCCAGCCCGGTGCGCGAGTCGATCCGGGTCAGCGCGTGATCGTAGTCGAGGATCAGCGCCTCGTGCGAGGAATAGAACTCAACAGTGTGGAATTCCTCGGGTTCGGCCCCGCAGGCGCGCATGAACGCGAGCGCGTGGTCGATCTCGCGGGCCAGCCGCTCATACCGCTGCCCGGCCGGGGAACCGGCCACGAAGTCCTGGTTCCAGGCGTGCACCTGGCGCAGGTCGGCGTAGCCGCCCTTGGTGAAGGCGCGGGCCAGGTTGAGCGTCACCGCCGAGGAGTGGTAGGCGCGCAGCAACCGGCCCGGGTCGGGGACCCGGGCCTCGGGGGTGAAGTCGAAGCCGTTGACCATGTCGCCCCGGTAGGCGGGCAGCTCCACGCCCTGCCGGGTCTCGGTGTTCTTGGAGCGCGGCTTGGCGAACTGCCCGGCCAGCCGCCCGATCTTGACCACCGGCACCCGGCCCGCGTAGGTGAGCACGATCGCCATCTGGAGCAGCGTCTTGAGCTTGTTCCGCACGTTGTCGGCGGTGGCCCCGGCGAAGGTCTCGGCGCAGTCGCCGCCCTGCAGCACGAAGGCCTCGCCCCGGGCGACCGCGGCCATGTGGTCCTTGAGCTGGTCGCACTCGCCGGCGAAGACCAGCGGCGGCAGGCCCTTGAGCTCGGCCACCACATGGTCCAACGCGGCCCGGTCGGGCCATTCGGGCTGCTGGGCGGCGGGCAGGTCACGCCAGGTATCGAGGTTCAGAGCGCTCACGACAACCCAGGTTATTGCACGGCGTCCACCGTCACCGCCCTCATGTCCACGTGGTGAGACCGTACATGTTCCGGCAGGAAGCCGAGTCCGACCACCCGCCCGGCCAGCCGCTTCAGCGGTCCGGGGATGTTTCTGGCCGCGCCGCCGAGGTCCTGGGAGAGCTCCTGGCCGGACAGGACCTTGGCGATGACCCGGTTCTGGACCTGCAGCTGCAGGAACTGGGTGGCCACCGTCGGGTACATCCGCCGCCGCTGCACCCGGGCCAGCAGCGAGTCCGGCACCGCGTCGAGCACCGGGCGCCTGCGCCGCTCGGCCTTCGCCATCGGCCCGGCCAGGATGTTGGCCGCCGCCACCGCGTCCTGCACGGCCAGGTTGATGCCGACGCCGGCGATCGGGGACATGGCGTGCGCGGCGTCACCGATGACCAGCAGCCCGGGCAGGTGCCATCGGCGCAGCCGGTTCACCCGTACGGTGAGCACGCTCACGTCGTCGAAGGTCAGCGCGTCCGGCTCGAGGAAGGGCACCAGACGCTTGACGGTGTCCCGGAAAGCGGCCACGCCGCGCGCCTTGAGCGCCTCGTAGCCGCCCTTCGGGATCAGGTAGGCCAGCTGCCAGTAGGTGTCCCGGTTGATCGCCGCGACGCCGACGCCGATGCCCGGCCGCAGGAACGTCTCCACCGGGTCGCCGTCGTGCCGGTCCAGCCGGAACCAGGCCACGTCCATCGGCGCGCCCAGCTCGACCGGCTGGAACCCGGCCACCCGCCGCAGGTCGGACCCCCGCCCGTCGGCCGCGACGGTGAGCGCCGCCCGGATCTCCCGCTCCCGCCCCTCCTCCCGGTACTTCACGCCGCGTACGGCGCCGCCGTCCCTGATCAGGTCGTACGCCTCCGCCCGCATGATCAGCCTGAAGTTGGGCAGCCGGGCGGCGGCCGCGGTGATCATGTTCAGGAAGTCCCACTGCGGCACCATCGCGACATGCCGGTACCTGGACGGCAGCCGCCGGAAGTCGGCCAGCGGCACCAGCTCCTCGCCGGTGTTGAGCGCCAGGAACGGCAGGGTGTGGTGCGGCAGCTTCTCGAACTCCGCCATCAGGCCCAGCTCGTCCAGGACCTGAAGGGTCGACGGATGGATGGTGTCGCCCCGGAAGTCGCGCAGGAAGTCGGCGTGCTTCTCCAGCAGGGTCACGTCGACCCCGGCCCGGGCCAGCAGCAGCCCCAGCATCGCCCCCGCGGGCCCGCCGCCCGCGATCACGCACGTGGTGTCGGTCATAATTCATCACCCCTTGAAATATGGTGTCACCCGCCGGTGGCCGACTGAAGCCGTCTACCCGGGAAAAATCCCGGCAACCCCGCCAATCCACGGGGACCCTGGTGGCGAATAGCCCAGTGTGAACGAGGTTGTGTCCATGCTCGCGGCGGGACGCGGCCCGGGGCTCGAGGAGCTGCTGGGCGAGGTCGCGCGCGGCGATGAAGCGGCGTTCGAGCGGTTCTACGACCGCGTCAGCGGCCAGGTCTTCGGGCTGATCCGCCGGGTCCTGCGGGACCGGGCGCAGGCCGAGGAGGTGGCCCAGGAGGTCCTGGTCGAGATCTGGCGCACGGCCGCCCGGTTCGACCCCGGCAGGGGGAGCGCCCTGTCCTGGGTCCTGACGATGGCGCACCGCCGCGCGGTCGACCGGGTCAGGTCGGCGCAGGCCGCCACCGACCGGGAGGAACGCGCCGCCCGGCTGGACAACGACGTCGCCTACGACCAGGTCGCCGAGGCGGTGACCACCCGGCTGGAGGGCGAACGGGTGCGTCGCTGCCTCGACGGCCTGACCGACCTGCAACGCCAGGCGGTCACGATGGCGTATTACGGGGGATACAGCTACCCGGAAGTAGCCGGGTTGCTCAAGGTGCCACTGGGCACAGTCAAGACACGCATGCGCGACGGACTGGTTCGACTGCGCGACTGCATGGGGGTGGACAAATGAACGACGACCTCCACACCCTCTCGGGGGCGTACGCGCTGAACGCACTGCCGCACCGGGATCAAGGGTTGTTCGAGGAACACCTGGCGCGCTGCGAGGCGTGCGCGGACGAGGTGCGCGGGCTGCGCGAGACCGTGGCGCGGCTGGCCGCGGGGGTGGCCGAGCCGCCGCCGCTGGCCCTGAAGCGGCGGGTGCTGGCCGAGATCGCGCAGGTGCGGCAGGAGCCGCCGAGGCCGGTCAGGACCGAGCGCGCGAACGTGGTGCCGCTGGCCCCGCGCTGGCGGTCCCGGCTGGCCGTCGGGCTCGCGGCGGCCTCGGTGGCCGCGGCCGTCACGGTCGGGGTGGTGGCGGTCAACACCGTCCAGCAGCGGGACCGCACGCTGGAAGAGACCCAGCAGCTGCTGGCTGCGACCCAGAACCTGCTGGCCGCGCCGGACGCCGTGGTCCGGCGGGTGCCGATGACGGGCGGCGGCGGGGCGACCATCGTGCTCTCGCCGCACCAGGGCAAGCTCATGTTCGCCTCGGACATGCCCGGGCTGCCGTCCGGCCAGACGTACCAGATGTGGCTGATCGGCCCGACCGGGATCCACTCGGCCGGCCTGGTGGACGGCGGCGGCGGGGTCAGGACGGCCACGCTGGCCGTTCCCGGCGAGGCGGAGCGGTTCGGCGTGACGGTCGAGCCCGCGGGCGGTTCCCGGCAGCCGACCACCACGCCGATCCTGCTCACGAAGCTCGCCTGAGCACCTCCAGGGCCCGGACCAGGCTCTCGGTGGCCAGCTCGCGGATCCGCCCGTAGGACTCCTCGGGATACTGCCGGGGGCCGTTCTCCACCAGCAGGATCAGGTAGAGATAGGCCCGGTAGAGCGCGACCCTGACCTCGGTGGTATGGGTGAACAGGCCGCGCCCGCCGCCCCCGTCGTGGTATCCGGCCAGCATCGGGTCGTCGCCCTGGATCTCGCCGAAGATCGTCGGGGTGACGAAGTCGGCGATCGGGTCGCCCCAGAACGCCCGCTCGTGGTCGATGAGCGCCTCGATCCTGCCGTCCTTGAGGAAGACGTTGCCGGGCCAGATGTCGAAGTGCACCAGATGGGGGGTGACGATCTCGTCCAGCGCGGCGGCGTTGGTGTGGAACAGGCGGGCGATCTCCAGGATGGTGGCGGGCAGCGGCGTGTCGTAGCGCACGGCGTCGTCCAGCAGCGCCCCGGCCATGACCAGGAACGCCTCCCGCCAGGTGCCGCCGGTGAGTCCCGCGTACGGGTAGCCGAACACGCCCGTGCCCGGGATCGTGTGCAGCGTGGCCAGGTGGCGGCCGAGTTCGAAGCGGATCTCGCGGTCCTGGGCGGGCTCCAGGGTGGCCCGGTTCCACGGCACCCCGTCCAGGGCGGCCAGGATCAGGTAGTCGCCGCCGATCAGTGCGTCGTCGAAACCCGCGTGCAGCAGCGCGGGGAGCGGCAGGCCGGTGCCGGCCGCGAGGTCGTAGACCATCGCCTCGGTGCGCAGCAGGTCCCGCTCGTAGGTGAGGAGTTTCAGGTCGGGTGGGGGGCCGACCTTGAGCACGACGTCCCGGCCGTCCTCCAGGCCGAGCCGCCAGACGGCGTTGGCGAAGCCGTCGGGTAACTCCTCGGAGGAGACCATCCCGACGCCCAGCGCGCCAAGCACGAGGGCGTCCAGTTCGGCGGCGGAGAGCCGCCGTTTCGTCCTGCTGTCCATAGGTGTGGGTTCCTAGATGATGGCGAGGGTCCAGGCGGCCTCGTGCGTGTCTCCGGGCTTGAGCACGATCAGGTCGGTGCCGGAGTTGAAGGCGTCCGGCGGGCAGGTCATGGGTTCGACGGCCAGCCCGCGGAAGTCGAGCCCGGTCCCGGTGCAGACCTGAACCCAGGGCAGCACCCGCGGGTCCCACGACATCTCCAGGCCGCCTTCCGGGCCGCGCACCCGCACCCGCCCGGCCGTCAGGTCGGTGAAGGCGTGGTCGATGGCCGTCTCCCCGATCTGGCGGGGGACGCGGTAGTCGTACGGCGTGTACGTGACGTCCTCCAGCGTCACGGGCGCGAGGATGTCGTTGACGAGCAGGACCTTGGCCGCGGGCAGATCCAGCTCGTACTCCCGCACGTCCGGGCCGGCGAGCAGCCACGGGTGCGGCCCGGTGCCGTACGGCGCGGCGGCCTCGCCCACGTTCTCGGCGGTCATGGTGGTCGTCAGGCCGTTCGCCGACAGGTCGTGCCGCAGCTCGAACCGCAGCCGGAACGGGTAGCCCGGCTTCGGCTCCAGCGTGTGGGTCAGCCGGATGAACGCGTGCTCGTCCTCGATGGAGGCGAACTCCACCGCCGTCCACGGCACGTCCGCGACGAACCCGTGCAGCGCGTGACCCCGGTCGGGCTCGTTGACCGGGAGTTCGAAGCACTCGTCGGCGAACACGTATCGGGCGCCCACCACCCGGTTCGGCCACGGCGCGAGCACCGCCCCGCTGTAGAAGGGGATCGGGCCGTCCTCCGGCCAGCTCGGCATGAGCTCGTGGCCGCCGCGCCAGAGGCCGTGGACGGCGCCGCCGAGCTCGGTGACATCGGCGCGATAGCCACCACCGAGAAGTGTGAACTGGGACACGGGGGTCCTTTCTAGGCATTAGCCGTACCTGAGGCGCGGCGGGACCCATATTAATGACAATTCCGGCAAGGCTGTGGGAGCGCTCCCACAGATTAAGGGGACTTTGATGGGATAGTCAACTAACTAGAATCAGGGGATCACCGCAGCTCTCCGGTCCTGATCAGGTCGCGGTACCAGTGGGCGCTGTCCTTCGGGATACGCTTCTGCGTCTCGAAGTCGACGTGCACGATGCCGAAACGCTGGGCGTAGCCCTCGGCCCACTCGAAGTTGTCGAGCAGCGACCAGACGTGGTAGCCCTCGACCCGCACGCCCGCCTTCATCGCGCGGTGCATCGCGGCCAGGTGCCCGCGCAGGTAGGAGATCCGGTCCTCGTCGGCGACGCGCCCGTCCGCGCCCGGCTCGTCGTCGGTGGCCAGACCGTTCTCGGTGATGACGAGGGGGACTTCGGGGTAGTCGCGCTTGAGGCGGACCAGGATGTCGTGGAAGCCGTCCGGGTAGTCCTCCAGCCAGCCCGCCTGCCGGGTCCGATGTTTGATCACCCGGCGCTGGTCGGGCCCGACGAAGATCGGCGTGTAGTATTGTACGCCGAGCAAGTCGATTGGCTCGCTGATCGTTGCCAAGTCACCTTCGCGGATATGGTCGCGGTCGGTCGAGAGGATCTCAATCGGGTAGAACCCCTTGAAGATCGGATCCAGGTAGAGCCGGTTTTCGACGGCGTCCTGCCGCACGGCCGCGTCCCTAGCCTCCTGGCTGTCCTCGGCCGGGTAGGTGGGGTGCAGGTTGAGGGCGGGGCCGATCCGGCGTCCCGGGTGTTGCTCGTGCAGTAGCCGGGACGCCAAGCCGTGCGCCAGCAGCAGGTGGTGGCAGGCCACCAGGGCGCGGTCCCCATCGGCGATCCCCGGCGCGTGCACGCCCTGCCGGTAGCCGCAGTCCACCACGGTCTTCGGCTCGTTGATGGTCAGCCAGTCGCGCGCGTGCAGCGCCCCGAAGACGATCTCCGCGTACTCGGCGAACCGGAGCGCCGTGTCCCGGCTCTCCCAGCCGCCCGCGTCCTGCAGCGCCTGCGGCAGGTCCCAGTGGAACAGCGTCACCATCGGCCGGGTGCCCCGATCGACCAGGCCGTCGATCAGCCGCCGGTAGAAGTCCAGGCCCTTCTGGTTGGCCTTGCCGGACCCGTTGGGCTGGATCCGCGGCCAGGCCACCGAGAACCGGTAGCTCTGCAGGCCGAGGTCGCGCATCAGGTCGAGGTCCTGCGCGTAGCGGTGGTAGTGGTCGGCGCCCGGGTCCCCGGTGTCGCCGCCGCGCACCTTCCCGGGCGTGGCGGCGAAGGTGTCCCAGATGGACACCCCCCGGCCGTCCTCCTTGGTCGCTCCCTCGATCTGGTACGCCGACGTGGACGCACCCCAGACGAAGTCACTGGGGAACCTCAGGGCGTTCATGGGCCTCCTAGATGGGTTGGCGCAGGCACTGACCGGTATCAGCAGGAATACGGTACGACGAGTTATTCCAGCCATCGCCGCGGCGTCTCCAGCATCTGCTTCACCGCGCCCAGGAACATCGCGGCGTCCCGCCCGTTGACCACCCGATGGTCGAAGGCGAGCCCGAGCTGCACGGTCTGCCGGACCGTGAAACCATCATCGGCGGGCGCCACCTCCTGCTGCGTCGCCGCCAGCGACAGCGCGCACACGTGGCCCGGGTAGACGATCGGGATGGCGAGCGTGATCGCGCCGTCGTTGTGCAGGGTGACGGCGATGTTGGCGCCCTCCAGGTCCCGCTCCCGGAAGCTGCCGCGCAGCGCGGTCATCCGGTAGTCCATGAGCTCGCGGGCGACCGAGTCCAGCGGCCGCGCGTCCGCGTCGCGGACGACCGGGATGAACAGGCCCTTGCCGACGTCGATGGTCACCCCGACGTGCGCGCCCTCGGCGAGCCGGACGTAGCCGGGCTCGACCAGGGTGGCGAACAGCAGCGGGAACTCGGCCCGCTGGTCGGCGACGGACTTCACCACCAGCTCGGACAGGCCGATCAGGGTACGCGCGTGCTTGGACAGGTCGCGGGTGAGCTTGGCCGTGCCGGTGACGTCGATCTTGACGGCGGTGAAGGCGGCCGGGATCGTCTGGTGCGAGCGGCTGACCACGTCACCGGTCAGCCGCTGCGCCTTGCTCAGCGCGACGAGTCCGGCGCGGGCGTCCGGTTCGGGGGCGCGGGTGAGGGCTTCCACGTCCTCGCGGCGGATCACCTTCTTGCCGAGCGTGCGCAACCGCTCCGCGGACACCCCGAGCTCCTCGATGAGCGCTCGCGCGGGAGCGGTGATGACGATCTCCCCGGCGTCCTGCTGCCCGGCCGCCACGCTCACCTGCTGGGGTACGGCCTCGCCGGGCGCCTGCAACCGGGCGATGAGCTGCCCGGGTTCGCAGTCGGAGCCCTCGGCCACCACCCGGCGCAGGATGCCCGCGTCCTCGGCGAGCAGCTCCTCGGCGGTCTTGGAGGTCTCCACCACGACCAGCGGATCGCCGATCGCCACCGCCTCGCCGTCGGCGGCCAGCCACTCCACCAGGATGTAGCTGGTGTCGTTGTTGTTGAGCTTGGGCACCCTGATCTCGATCACGCCAGCACCGCTCTCCTGATGGTGTCCGCCTGGACGAGGACCTCGCGTTCCAGGTGCGCGGCCGTGGGGATGATCGAGTCGGCCGCGCTGACCAGCCGGATGGGCCCGGACAGGGAGGCCCACAGCTCGGGATGGAGCAGCCGGGACACCTCGGCCCCCCAGGTGCCGCCCGCGGAGCCGTCCTCGGCCACGACGATCGTGCCGGCGCCGCGCAGCACCTGCATGACGGGGGCCGGGTCGAGCGGGTAGAGGCGTTCCGGGACCAGCAGCACGCAGGTGATCTCGTGGTCGATGAGCAGGTCGCGCATGGCTTCCAGGGCGCGGTCGGTGAGGCCGCCGGGGGCGATGATCACGCAGTCGGGGGGCAGGTCGCCGTCGGCGTAGACGCGGGCCCAGCCGCCGATCAGCTCGAACCTGAACAGGTCGTCGACGACGCCGTCCCGGCAGATCCGCCGGGTGTAGAGGACCTTGTCCTCGAAGAGCACGCAGGGGTTCTGGCGGGCGAACATGGTGGCCAGCAGGGCGTGCGCGTCGTGGAAGGGGCTCAGCTCGTACAGGTCCAGGCCGGGGATGCCGATGAAGTGTTTCTGCAGGCTCTGGCTGTGGGTGGGGCCGTAGCCGCGCCGGCCGCCGGTGGGGCAGCGGACGATGAGGGGGATCGGGACGCGCCTGCCGTACATGGTGGTGGACTTGCTGGCGAAGTTGAGCAGCTGGTCGAAGGCGAGGGCGGCGAAGTCGCCGAACATGATCTCGACGATGGCGCGGTCGCCCGCCAGGGCGAGACCGGCGCCGACGCCGACGATGCCGCCCTCGCTGAGCGGGGTGGAGATGACCCGGGAGCCGTGTTTGGTGGACAGGCCTTTGGTGATCTTGAAGGCGCCGCCGTAGGGGTCGACGATGTCCTCGCCGAGCACGTGCACGGCGGGGTCGGCGTCCAGCAGCGCGTGCAGCGCCTCGTTCAGGTGCTCGGCGACCCTCATGGCCGCTCCCATTCCGACGCCGGGCGGATCAGCACGTCGTCCACCACGCGGGCGATGAAGGCGCGCTGCTCCTCGTCCAGGCGGGCGAACTGCTCGGGGAACGCCTCGGCGTAGCGCGGGTGCCAGTCGCCCTCGGCCGCCTCGCGCAGCTCCTCCGGGGTGCGCGTGTCGTCGCCCTTGCTGTGCGGCCCGGCCCGGCGCACCGCGATCTCGGCGACCACCGGCCGGAACTCGGATCTGACCACGGCCGCCAGCGGGGCCAGCTCGGCCCTGATCACGTTCACGTCCACCGACTCGATCCGGTGGTGGAGCACGCCGAACCCGGCCGCGCGGCCCGCGATCGAGCCGGACAGCTGCGCGGTCGTCGGCGTGGACTGGGCGATCCGGTTGTGCTCCACCACGACCAGCAGGGGCACCCGCCACAGCTGCGCCATGTTCAGCGCCTCGTAGACCGACCCCTCACCCCACGTCCCGTCCCCGATGTACGCGCAGGCGAGCCGTCCCGGCGTGACCCGCTTCAGCCGCAGCGCCACCCCGACCGCCACCGGCAGGCTCTCGCCCTGCACCCCGGTGGACAGGAACCGCTCGTGGTAGACGTGCTGGCTGCCGCCGACGCCGTTGCAGACCGCCCCGGCCCGGCCCATGATCTCGGCCAGCAGCGCGTGCGGCTCGTCGTGCCTGGCCAGGAAGTGGCCGTGGCCGCGATGGTTGCTGAACACGTAGTCGTCCGGATGTAGCAGAGCACTGACCGCCACCGGGACATGTTCCTGCCCCAGGCAGGTGTGCGTGGTGCCGTTGAGCTGGCCGCGCTCGAAGAGGAGTAGTAGCGCCCGCTCGAAATGCCTGATCCTGAGCATGCGCCCCAGATCCACGTCGGCCACAGGCGTCAACGCCCGCACCCGCTCCTGAATCACACCGACCATGTGCTCTCTATCCTGCCTTCCTTCGCACGAGCCGCGAGCGCCGCCAGCGCGGCCTGACGCCGGTTCGGGCGCAGTGCGGTGAGATGGGTCTCCAGCGCGTCCTCGTCCAGCGACGCGATGAAGTCACGGGCGGACGCGCGAGACCGCCGCGACAGCTCGTGGTAGAGGTCGGGGTGGGCCAGCACGGCCGACAGCGCGTCCGCCCACGGCCCGAGGTCCTGCTCGGGCACCACGGGAACCGGCCGCGCGTGGCCCGCCGACTCGTACTTCTCGATCCGCCGCACCGGCAGCAGATAGGGCACGCCCAGCTTGGCCTCGGCCAGGCCGCCGACGTCGGAGGCCAGCACCGGGATGCCGCGCGCCATCGCCTCCACGCAGGTGTAGCCGAACGTCTCGTCCCACAACGACGGCATCAGCAGCACCCGGGTGCGGGCCAGGATGTCGTCGATCTCGTCGGACGGCTCGATCACCGTGATGTTCGGCCGCCGCTCCAGCTCGGCCAGCTCCGGTGGGGTCGCCCCCCAGGTGGGCACGGCCAGGAACGGCACGTCGGGCCGCGCGTCGGCCAGCCCCAGCAGGATGGGCAGCCCCTTGTAGCCGCACGGGTTGATCATCGTGACGTGCGTGCCCTCGGTCCGCTCCTGCGGATCCCCGTAGATGTGCGGGTAGATCAGCGTCGACCGCAGCTCGCCCCATCGCTCCATGTACGACTGCGCCGCCTTGCTCACCGCCAGCACGCTCGCCGCCCGCTTCACCATCCGGGTCCCCGCCCCGCTCGGATAGAACGAGCCGGGGCCGAACGGCAGCTGCTGCAGCGTGTGCGCGAGATACACCACCCGCTCCGGCGTCGCCTTCAGCGCCGCCCCCAGCATCAGCAGGCCGGGGTCGTCGGACGGCACCAGCGTCCAGTCCGGCTTGACCTCGGCGGCCACCTCCCCGACCCGGCGGGCCAGCTGCGGCGGGCGCGCGACCGCGCGCGCGTTCACTCCCTTGTACGCGTACTCCACCCCGTCCTCGGTGACCGATGTGATCGTGGCGCCAAGATTCCGCAGGTAGGCCACGTGCTCGTCCACCGAGGTGGCCCGGAGCGCGCCGGACATCGGCGCCACCACGTGGCACTCGTGGCCGCGCGCCGCGAGCTGCTCCAGCAGGACCCGGTTGGATTTGTTCGCCCCGCCGTGACTCGGCAGGTGGAACATGTTCTGGGCCAGCAGCACCCTCATGCGTCTTCCGAGAGCAGCTCGCTGATCTCCTCGTCGGACATGCCCTCAAGCTGCTTGAGCAACTCGGCCAGCTCCTCCTCGCCGACCGCGTCCAACCGGCCCTGGTCGATCGCCTTGGCCACCTCGGCGACCGTGAAGCCGGAGGTGAACAGGACGTCGATGGGGAGCTCCACGCCGTACTGCTCCTCGACCCTGGCCAGGAACTGGACCATGGTCAGCGACTGGCCGCCGAGCTCGAAGAAGTCGTCGTGCGGGGTCGGCGGGGCCTGCCCGAGCAGCTCGGTCCAGATCTCCGTCACGGCGGACTCGGTGGGGGTCATGCCAAAATCCTTTCAGCGGGAGACTTCCTGGCGTTCAGCTCCGCGAGGCCGGCCAGATCGTCCGGCTCGGCGTCGGGAGTGTCCCGGTCGAAGTGGGCGAGCGCGGGATGGCGCAGCGCGATCACGATGGTGACCGCCATCGCCAGGCCGCAGATCAGGTAGAGCAGGCCGATGCCGCGCCCCTCGCCCACCCCGATCAGCGCGCCCACGGTCGGCGCGAGCGCGCCGCCCTCCCGCAGCAGTGGTTCGAAGACCAGCCCGGCCGCCCACGCCTGCACGGCCAGGCCGATCGGCTGGGTGGACATGGCCAGCATCTGGTTGATCGAGATCACCCGGGCGTGGTAGCGCTGCGGGACCTTGGCGTGGATGATCGTGATCCAGATGCCGTCGCCGATCGACATCATCAGCGCCATCCCGGCCGCGCACACCGCGATCAGCGCCAGCGACGGGCGCAGGCCCATCGCGAAGGCGAACGCCGCCACGACCCCCACCGAGGCGAGCATTCCGAACATCCGCCGGCGTTTCGGGCCGCCCCAGAGGGAGATGGCGAAACCGCCCGCGACCGCGCCCAGACCGGCGATCACCGCGATCCTGCCGGTGTCGGCCAGATCCCCGATCGACAGCACCAGCGGCGAGATCATCACGAACGCGGTGAACAGGAAGAAGTTCACGGCGAACATGGTCAGCGCCATCGCCCGCAGGCCGCGCCGCCGCCACAGGTAGCGGAAGCCGTTACGGATCTCCGCGCCGACGCTCTCCCGCCGCGTCCAGGCCAGCCGCTTCGGGAACGGCGTGAGCAGGGTGACCGTGACGGCGACCACGTAGCAGGCCACGTTGGCGATCAGGATGCCGTCCAGGCCGATCGCGGCCAGCACGCCGACCGCGAACAGCGGCACCATCAGGCGGCCGATCGCGTTGCCGAGCTGGAGCACGCCGCCGGCGTGGCCGAGATAGTGCTTGGGCGCCAGCTGCGGCACCGCCGACGACCAGGCCAGGCGCTGCACGGTCAGCGAGATGGACAGCAGCGTCAGGATGCCGTACAGGGCGGGCATGGACAGGTTGCCGGTGAGCAGCAAGGCCAGCATCACGGCCTGCAGGGCCAGGCAGGCGCCGTCCCCGGCCAGCATGGCGAGACGGCGGTCGTTCCGGTCCACCAGCGCGCCGATCACCGGGGACAGCACGAGCCCCGGCACCAGGCCGATGATGGCGAACAGGCTGAACTGGAGCAGCGAGCCGGTCTGCAGGTAGGCCCAGATCGGCACGGCGAACTCGGTCATCGCGGTGCCGATCATCGACACCATCTGGCCGCCCGCGACGCGCAGGAACCGGCCGAGCCGGGTGTCGGCGGGCGGCGCCTCCCGGGAGACCGCCTCCTTGCGCCAGGTCCCGGCCTCGTGCGGGCCGTCCAGCGACCGGTGCACGGTGGTGACGATCTTGGCTAGCTCGTCGGGGCGGTAGCGGAGGAAGTAGTGCCCGGCCTCGTCGATGACGACCAGGGCGGTGGTCCTGGCGGTGACGTGCCAGTCCCGGTAGCGCTCCGGGTAGTAGTCGGTGATCGGGTCGCGGCTGCCCACGATCGAGATGACCGGCGCGGACAGCAGCGGCGCGCCGGTCTCGATCAGGTCGGTGAAGTACTCCTCGCCCGCGCGGGCGTCGCCGCGCATGGTCCTGACGATCGTCTCCACCTGGTCGACGTCCAGGCCGTCCAGGTCGGCGCCGATGGCCCGCAGCCAGTTGGCCTCGCCGTTGTCGTTGAGCGTGCGCTCGCGCCGGAAGTAGCGGGCCAGCAGGCCGTTGAGGCCCTTGCGGGGGGCGGCGAACGGGAAGCTGCCGCCGATGTAGACGGCGTCGATGGTGCGCCCGGCCCGCTCCACCCGGCGGGCGATCTCGGTGGTGAGGGCGCTGCCGACGCAGTGGCCGTACAGCACGAGCGGGCCGCGGACGGTGGCCAGGATCTCGGCGGCGACCTGCTCGGCGGCCTCGTGGAAGGGCAGCGCGTCTTCCTCGACGCCCAGCTCGTGGCCGGGCAGGGCCACCGCGTGCAGGGCCACCCCCGCCGGCAGCGCTTCGGCGAGGGCCTGGTAGACGACCGCGCTGCCACCGCCGTACGGCACGCAGACCAGCGTCGTCGTGGCCGGGCCCGGGGGAGTGAGGCGCACCAGCAGGCCACGGCCCGGCTGGCCCGGCTCCTCCGCTTCCTCCGGGCCGTCGACGAGGGCGGCCAGGGCGGCGATCGTCCGGTTGGCGAGCGCGTCCAGGACGCTGACCGGGCGTTCCGGGAGGACCTGCCGGAGGCGGGCGATCATCCGGATCATCAGCAGCGAGTGGCCGCCGAGCGCCATGAAGTCGTCCTCGACGCCGACCTCGTCCCGGCCGAGCACCTCGCGCCAGACGCCCGCGATCACCCGCTCGGTCTCGGTGCGCGGCCCGACGGCGCCGGCGGTGACGGCCGCGACGGGTTCGGGCAGGGCCTTTCTGTCCACCTTGCCGTTGGCGTTGAGCGGGATCGCGTCCAGCTCGGTGAACACCACGGGGATCATGTACTCGGGCAGCCGCAGCGCGCAGTGTTCCGCCAGATCACCGGCCGGGCCCGCCGCGACGTAGTAGGCGACCAGGCGGTCTTCGTAGACGGTTGCCACCGCGTCGCGTACGCCCGGGTGGTCGAGCAGCGCGGCGCGGACCTCGTCCAGCTCGATCCGGTAGCCGCGGATCTTGACCTGGTCGTCGAAACGGCCGAGGAAGGCGACGTTCCCGTCGGGCAGCCAGTGCACGCGGTCGCCGGTGCGGTAGACGCGCTCGCCCTCGAAGGCGACGAAGCGCTCGGCGGTGAGGTCGGGGCGGTTCAGGTAACCGCGGGTGACTCCGACGCCGCCGACGTAGAGCTCGCCGGGGACTCCGGCGGGGACGAGCTTGCCGGCCGGGTCGAGGACGTACATCCGCATGTTGGGCAGCGGGCGGCCGATGGGCACGATCTCGTGGTGCTGGTGGTGGGTGATCGGGTAGACACAGGTGCCGACCGACGCCTCGGTGGGGCCGTACTCGTTGATCAGCCGGCCGGGGCCGAGGATCTCCAGCCAGCGGTCGGCCAGCGAGCCGGGTAACGCCTCGCCCGCGACGACGATCACCCCGGCCAGCCGGGCCGCCTGCTCGTCGTCGAGTTGATGCCCGAGAACCTCGAGGTGGCCGGGGGTGAGCTTAATAAAGGAGAAGGGTCCGGAACGTGCCAGAATCTGACCTAGCTCACCCATATCAATGTCTTGCGGGAGGATTGTCACGGTTTGCCCGGCTACCAGCGGGGCCCACAGGTTGGGCACCACCAGGTCGAACGCGACAGAGCCCATCAGCGGCGCGCCGCCGTCGCCGCGCGCGGCGAGCTCCTGAACCGCCCACCAGACGTGGTTGACCAGCCCTCGATGGGTGACCTGCACGCCTTTCGGACGTCCGGTCGAACCCGAGGTGAAGATCAGATACGCGAGCCGATCGAGGTCATAAGGCACGCCGGGCGGCGTCGCGGGCTGTGCCTCGATTGTCGGATCGGTGATGTCGAGCACCTCGACGCCGGTGAACAGGTCCGCGTAGGCGGCCTCCGTCACCACTAACCGGGTCTCGGCCGTCTCGAGCATGTCGGCGATCCGCTGCGCCGGGAAGGCCGGATCCATCGGCACGTAGGCCGCGCCCGCCTGCCACACGCCGAGCAGCGTCGCGATCAGGTCGCGCGAACGATCCAGCAGCACGCCGACCGTCGACTCCGTCCCCACGCCCAGCTCCCGCAACCGGTTGGCGATCCGGTTCGCTCGCGCGTGCAGCCCCTCGTAGCTGGTGGCGACCCCGTCGAAGACGATCGCGGTGCCGTCCCGCCGCTCCTGGAGCAGCTCCGGCAGCGGCGTCTCGGGGTAGGGGGCGGCCGAGTCGTTCCACGGCCCCCGGATGAGCTCCCGCTCCTCGGCCGTCACCAGTTCGAGCGCCGACAGCGGCAGGGTAGGATCGGCGGCGATCTGCCCGGCCAGCCAGTGGAAGTGCCGGGACATGCGGTCGACCGTGTCGTCGTCCAGCACGTCCCTGCGATAGGTGAAGTCGAGGCCCACCTCGTCGCCGTCCAGATGCACGAGCAGCGACAGCTCGTAGCCCAGGTCGTCGACCTCGTGACCCCAGATCGACGCGGTCAGGCCCGGCCAGTCGCCGCCGCGCTGGTCGCGGAAGCCGCGCAGCGAGAAGCTCACCGGAAGGGCCAGGTCGATCGAGGCGCGCTCGGCCAGCACCGCCAGCGGCAGGTGGCCGGTGAGCGCGCCGCCCACCGACCGCCGCAGCCGGGTGGCCACCTCGGGGAACGCCGGATCGCCGGATAAATCCCCACGAACCGGGACGGCGCTTACGAAACAGCCCACGACCGGTTCGAGTTCGACCCGGCGGCGTCCGCCGTTGGTGGAGGCCAGGGTCAGGTCGTGCTCGCCGGTGTAGCGGGCCAGCAGCATGCTGAAGACCGCCAGCAGCGCGGTGAACGGGGTCGTGCCCGGGCCGCCGGCCGCCTGGAGTCTGGGCAGCACGCCCGGCGGCAGGACCGTCCAGTGGGTGGCGGTCCTGCGGCCGCTGGGGGCCGGGCGCTCGCGGCGCATCGGCAGGCGCACCCCGGTCGCGCCGTCCAGCCTGCGCCGCCAGTGCTCCACCCGGGCGTCGACCGTGTCCTGGGTGAGCTCGGCGCGGGACCAGGCCGCGTAGTCGGCGTACTGGATCGGGAGCGGCGGCAGGTCGGGTTCGCGACCGTCGAGGGCGGCGGCGTAGCGGGCGGCGAGCTCGTCGGCGAGCAGGCTCATCGACCAGCCGTCGGCGGCGATGTGGTGACAGACCACCAGCAGGGCGTGCGAATCCTCGGCCAGGCGGATCAGCGTGGTCCGGACGACCGGGCCCTCGCGCAGGTCGAAGCGGTGGGTGACGGCGTCGGCGGTGACCTCGGCGGCGATGTCCGGAGCGTCGAGGTACTCCAGCGGCATCGGGAACGGCGGGTGGATCCGCTGGTGCGGTTCGTCCCCCTCGTAGGTGGTCCGCAGGCTCTCGTGCCGGGCCAGCACGCCGTCCAGGGCGGTGGTGAGCGCGGCCAGGTCGAGCGGGCCGTCCAGGCGGAGGCCGAGGGTGGCGTTGGGCGCCGTCGCGGTCCCGTCGATCTGGGAGCCCAGCCACATCTGGCGCTGCTCGTACGAGCAGGGCAGGACGCCGTCGTCCCGGGGGACGCTCGGGATCGGAGCCTTCGCGCGGGATGGCAGGAGCCGGGCGAGGGCGGCCTGGCGGAGGGGAGACAGGCCTCCGATCGACGAGCGCGGTGCTGATGGCGACGTGGAGGTGGATGTCACTGCCACTGAGTGGCCTCTCCTCTTCGAACTTTGAACATGGGGCGAGCTCTGGCGAACAACACGCATGCCGAAAGCGGCCGACGCGCCTATTTCGGTCCGCCGCCTATTTCGGTGCTGTAGTCGAATGCTGTGCTATTCAGCAATGGGAGCGCTCCCACAGCGCCTCCCAGAGAGATTAAATGAACCCCTCCACCAGCGCAAGACTGATGGCGGTAATTATGTCACACGGTCGCATGTAAAGCGGATCCGTGTCACATCCGGTGAGCAATCGAGTACGTGGGAGCGCGTCCACCTCCGGCGGGCTTCGTGCAGGTCACGTGCGTTCGACCAGGATAGTGTGATACTTAAAAAAAGTCACGGCCTCGACGCTGAGGAACCGGATGGGCGAGCGTTCCAGATTTCGGGATCACCGTTGACAAGGATACGTCCGTACTGCTTCTTTGTACTCATTCCGGGGTTGGGGAAGAGTGCAAGAGAGCGCTCTCCGAATGGGAGTATCACTCACCGCGTGCCATCGAAGCAAGGGAAATGAAAGTTTCATGTCCAAGACGCTGTCAGGCGGTTTCCCCGTGCCGGAGTGGTGCGTGTGACGCGGATCCTGCTGGTGACCCACGGCACCGACGGCGACGTGCTGCCCTTCGTCCGGCTCGGCGCCGAACTCCGCGCCGCCGGGCACGAGATCACCCTGGTCAGCCACGCACCTTACCGGGATCGCTGCGATCTGGACTTCGCGGCGATCGACACACCGGAGGAGTTCGCCCGCCACCAGGCCGACACCGCCCATCTCATGGACACCCGGGGCGAGTCAAGCTGGCTCGGCTTCTACCTGCGCAACGGGCTCTTCGACCAGCTGATCCGGGAATGCCGCATCATGATGGCCGCGCACCGGCCGGGCGACACCGTGCTGGTCGGCCGCCACACCTCGGCGGTCTCGGTCCGCTTCGCGGCCGAACTGCTCGGCGCGCCCGTCGCCTGGGTGGCCGTCTCCCCGATCCAGGTCATGTCCGCCCGCCTCGCCGCCCACATGTACGGCACCGAACTCGCCCCCCGCTTCGCCCAGGTACGCGCCGAGCTCGGCCTGCCCGAGGTCATCGACTGGCAGAAATGGTTCGCCGGGGCCGATCTCGACATCGGGCTGTGGCCGGGCTGGTTCGACCGGGCCGGGGCGCGGGCGCCCGAGCGGTTCGCGCTGACCGGCTTCGCCGTACCGGACGAGGGGGAGGAGCGGCTGCCGGACGGGGCCGAGGCCGCGCTGGCCGGGCGGCCGGTGCTGATCACCGGCGGGACCGGGCGCATGCTCAACACCCGCTTCTACGAGGCCGCCGTGGAGGGCTGCGCGGGCCACCCGGCGCTGCTGGTGGTGCCGCACGAGGACCTGGTGCCCCGGCCGTTGCCGCCGGAGATCACCTGGTTTCCCCGGCTGCCGTTCCGCCAGGTGATGCCCCGGGTCGCCGCGATCGTGCACCACGGCGGCATCGGCACGCTCACCCGGGCGCTGGCGGCCGGGACCCCGCAGGTGGTGCTGGCCGACGGCGCCGACCGGCCGGACAACGCGTCCCGGCTGGCCCGGCTCGGGCTCGCCGCCTGGCTGCCGCCCGCCCGCTGGGGCGAGACCGCCGCCGCCCTCGGCGGCGTGCTGGCCGACCGCGGCCTGCCCGGCCGGCTGCCCGGGGACCTCGATCCGTCGGCCGGGATCGCCGGGGCGGCCCGGCTGATCGAGAAGCTCGCCGACCCGGTTCCGCCCACCCGGCCCAAACTCACCCCGCACCAGCGCCTCGCGCTCAGAAAACACCTCAGCTCAGCGAAGAAGGACAACCGATGACCTGGCAGCCATTCGAGATCGCGCCCGAGAGCCCCGGCCAGAGCCTGGGCGACTACCTGCGCGGCAACCCCGTCGACGACCTGCTGATCAAGGAGAAGGCGCTCGTCTTCCGCGGGTTCGCCGTCACCGAGCAGACCCTGGAAGGGCCGATGGAGCTGCTGCTGCCCCACCGGCTGGCCTATGTGCACGGCAACTCACCCCGCACCAAAGTGGGGCAGAACGTCTACACCTCCACCGAATACCCGGCCGAGTTCACGATCTCGATGCACAACGAGCTCTCCTACGCGGCCGGGTGGCCGTCCCGGCTGATGTTCTTCTGCGCCCAGGCCGCCGCCATCGGGGGAGCCACCCCGGTCGTGGACGGCGTGCGCTGGCTGGAGTCGCTCGACTCCGGCGTGCGCGACGACTTCGCCAAGGGCGTGCGCTACACCCAGAACCTGCACGGCGGCATGGGCCTGGGCAAGAGCTGGCAGGAAACCTTCGAAACCGACTCGAAGCCGGAGGTGGAGGCGTTCCTCGACGCCTCCGCCGCCGAATGGGAGTGGCGCGCCGACGGCGGCATCCGGGTCAGCCAGGTACGGCCCGCCACCACCCGCCACCCCGTCACCGGCGCCGAGGTCTGGTTCAACCAGGCCGACCAGTGGCACCCGGCCTCCCTCGGCGACGACACCGCCGCCATGCTGGCCGAGATCATGCCCCCCGAGGACCTGCCCCAGTCCGTCACCTTCGCCGACGGCAGCCCCATCCCGCCCGGCCACGTCATCCAGGCCCGCGACCGCGGCCTCGACAACGCCGTCGACGTGAACTGGCGAACGGGCGACGTCCTGCTGATCGACAATGTCCTCGTCGGTCACGGACGCCGCCCGTTCACCGGAGCTCGGCGCGTTCTGGTGGCTATGAGTGATTAGGCTTGGCCGCGCCCCCGTCTGGACTGACGGAGCGCCGGGAGCGTAGCGACCAGAGCGGAGGAGGGAAGACGGGGGCTCCCCAGCGGCCAAGCCCGCCGATCCGGAGGATCGGCCATGTTACGTACTGGCCCGGATCACCAGGTGGGTGTCTAGGATGACCACGGGTTGTTCGAGCGGTTCGCCGTTGATCCGGGCCACCAGGAGCTGGACCATCTGCCGGCCCATGGATTCGGTCGGCTGATGAACGCTGGTGAGAGGGGGATCGGTGTGCAGGGCCACCTTGGAGTCCTCGAAACCGATCAGCGCGACGTCGCCGGGGACCGACTTGCCGCGTTCCCGGAGCACTCGGAGCGCTCCCACGGCCATCGGGTCGGAGGCCGCGAACACCGCGTCGAGGTCGCCGTGCCGGTCCAGCAGCTCGCGCATCGCCGTGGAGCCGCTCTCCTCGGAGAAGTCGCCGTACGACACCCGTTCCGGCGTGCCGGTGGCGAGCAGCGCGTCCCGGTAGCCGGCCAGCCGGTCCACGCCCACGCCCATGTCCTGCGGGCCCGCGATCGTGGCCACCCGGGACCGGCCGTTGCCGAGCAGGTACTTCACCGCCTGCCGGGCCCCGGCCCGGTTGTCCATGTCCACGTAGCTGTACGGATTGAGCCCCACCGGGCGACCGCCCAGCACGGTCGGCACGCCCAGGTTCTCCAGCCGCCCCGGCAGCGGGTCGGCGCCGTGCACCGAGGTCAGCAAAACGCCGTCCACGTGCTGCCCGGTCAGGTAGTTCTCCAGCCGGTCGTGCTCGTTCCTGTTCTGCGCCATGCTCAGGATCAGCTGCAGCCCGGTCTCGGCCAGCGCCGAGCCGATGCCGCGGATGAGCCCCGCGAAGTACGGCTCGTCGAACACGCGCTGCTCGGACTCCGACACCACCAGCGCGATGGTGTCGGTCCGATTGGTGACCAGGGTCCTGGCCGCCCGGTTCGGCACATATCCGAGTTCGTCGATGGCGAGCAGGACGGCGTCGCGGGCCTTGTCGCTCACCTTCGGCGACCCGTTGATGACCCGTGACACCGTGCCACGCCCGACCCCGGCCCTGGCCGCGACCGCTTCGAGAGTCGGTCTGGCGGCCAAGCGGCGGTCCCCGTTCATCAAATCTGCCCCCTCATCACTTGGGCCTATTCTGCCGGACCCCGAAGGCCTCCGTGCCGGATGGTCTCGGCGTACCAGAGAGCGCTATCTTTCAGGATCCTCGTCTGTGCTGAATAGTCCACATAGACCAGCCCGAACCGCTTGCCGTAGCCCCAGGCCCATTCGAAGTTGTCCATGAGGGACCAGGCGAAGTAGCCCTGCAGGGGCACGCCACCCTCGATGGCCTGGTGACAAACGCGCAGGTGGGTCTCGATGAAGGCGCGCCGCTCCACGTCGTGGACGGCGCCGTCCTCGGTCAGGACGTCGTCGTAGGCGGCGCCGTTCTCTGAAATGTACAGAGGGATGGCGGGGTACTCGCGGGCCAGCCGGGTGAGCACCTCGTACAGACCGGTCCCGTCCACCTCCCATCCCATGGACGTCACCGGGCGGCCCCCGTTGACGAAACCGATGTGCTCGCTGCCGACCCAGGGTGATCCGGAGTCGGTGGGCGCGGCGGCGGCCGACTGGGCTCCGCCGGGCGCGCCGGACACCGTGAACCGGCTGTAGTAGTTGATCAGCAGCATGTCCAGCGGCGCCGCGATCACCGCCAGGTCGCCGTCCTCGATGAACTCTGGGCCGGTCAGGTGGCTCAGGTCCGCCAGCACGTCGTCCGGGTAGCGGCCGTGCATGATCGCGTCCAGGAAGAAGCGGTTCTGCAGGCCGTCGATGCGGCGGGCCGCGTCCTGGTCGGCCTCGCTCTCGGTGGCCGGGGTGACGGCGTACAGGTTGACGCAGCCGCCGATCCTGGAGTCGGCGTGCTGGGCGCGCATCGCCTGCACGGCCAGGCCGTGGGCCAGGTTGAGGTGGTGCGCGGCGTGGATCGCCAGGGCGGGCTCACGCCGTCCCGGTGCGTGCTCCCCCGAGGCGTACCCCAGGTACGCCGCGCACCACGGCTCGTTGACGGTGCTCCAGTTCTGCACCCGGTCGCCGAGCGCCCCGTGCACCACCGTCGCGTAGTCCGCGAAGCGCTTCGACGTGTCACGTGACGGCCACCCGCCCGCGTCTTCGAGCGCCTGCGGCAGGTCCCAGTGGTAGAGCGTTATCCACGGGTCGATCCCGTAGCTGAGCAGCTCGTCCACCAGGTTCTTGTAGAAGTCCAGGCCCTTGGTGTTGATCGCGCCGCTGCCGAGCGGCTGGATCCGGGGCCAGGACACCGAGAACCGGTACGCGGACAGACCGAGGTCGGCCATCAGGCGCACGTCGTCCCGGTAGCGGTTGTAGTGGTCGATGGCGACGTCGGCGTGCTCGCCGTTGACCACGTGGCCGGGCTGGCTGACGAAAGTGTCCCAGATCGACCGGCCGCGGCCGTCGGTGCTGACCGCGCCCTCGATCTGGTACGCCGAGGTGGCCGAACCCCAGACGAATCCGGTGGGGAACACCAGACCCGGGGCCTCGAGCTGGGTGTCTGTCTTCTGGGTGGTCACGCGTCCTCCTCCTTCGCCGGCCGTGTGACCGAAGCGCTTGATGGGCGACCTGATGAGTAGTGAATGGTTTCCGATCGCGGGCTCACTCCTTGACCGCGCCTTCCATGAGTCCGCCGATGATCTGGCGGCCGAAGAGGACGAAGACGAGCAGGAGCGGGATGATCGAGATCGTGGTGCCCGCGAAGATGAGCACGTAATTGGTGGAGTATCGGTCATTCAGCGCCCGGAGCGCGACCTGCACGGTCGGGTTGTCCGGGGTCAGGATGATCAGCGGCCAGAGGAACTCGTTCCAGATCAGCATGAAGGTCTGGATGGCGAGCACCGCCATGCCGGGCCGGACCGCCGGAACCGCGACGTTCCACCAGATCCTGATCGTGTTGGCGCCGTCCACCCGGGCCGCCTCGACCAGCTCCCGCGGCACCGCCTGCCGGGTGTACTGGGTCATCAGGAAGACGCCGAACCCGTTCACCAGGAACGGGAGGATGACCGCCTTGAGGGTGTTCGTCCAGCCCAGCGTGACCATCATCTGGTACAGCGGGACGATGCCCATCTGCTGCAGGGGGACCATCATGGTCAGCACGACCGACAGCAGCAGCAGGTTGCGGCCGCGGAAGTTGAGCGAGGCGAACGCGAAACCGGCCAGCGTCGAGATCACCACGATGCCTGCCGTGACCGTGGACGCGATGATGATCGAGTTGATGATGCCGGTCATGAAGTGGGCGTTCTCGGCGTCGAAGACCGCCTGGATGTTCTCGCCCAGGTTGCCGCCCGGCAGGAACGGCGGCGGCACGCTGTGCGCGTCCTCGTTGCTGCGGGTGGCGATGATGATCATCCAGTAGATCGGGAAGATCGACAGGAAGATCGCCAGGGCCAGCATGGCCCTGGTGAACGGGGTGGCCCGGAACGGGTCGAGCCGGGCGCTGCCCGCGCGGGAGGCCCTCGGCCGGGTCTGCGTCAGCGTGGTCATCGTGATCTCCCGAGGCCGCGGACGAGCGCGAAGTTGATCAAAGCGGAGATCAGGATCAGCAGGAACAGGATCCAGGCCGCCGCCGCGGCGTAGCCGTACTGGAAGTCACGGAAACCCTCCTTGACGATGAACATGGCCACCGTCTGGAACTGGCCCGTGGTGCCGCCGGTCATGAGCCCGGCGCCGAACATCACCGGCTCGGCGAACAGGGTGAAGCCGCCGATGGTGGAGACGATCACGGTGAAGATGATCGTGGGCTTGAGCAGGGGGACGGTGATCCCCCAGAACTGGCGCCGGGGGCTGGCGCCGTCGATCGCGGCCGCCTCGTACAGGTCCTTGGGGATGGTCTGCATGGCGGCCAGGTAGATGATCGCGTTGTAGCCGGTCCAGCGCCAGTCCACCATCGTGGCGATCGCGACCCAGGACGTCCATTTCTCGTTCTGCCAGTGGATGGCGTCCACCCCGAACAGGCTGAGCAGCCAGTTGACCAGGCCGTAGTCGCGCCCGTACAGCTGGGTGAAGACGACCGCCACCGCGACCACCGAGGTGATCAGCGGCGCGAGCACGCTCAGCCGCAGCACCAGCCGGCCACGCAGCTTCTTGTTCAGCGCGTTGGCCAGCAGCAGCGCGAGCAGCAGCTGCGGCACCGTGGCGATCAGGAAGATGCCCACGGTGTTGACGACGGAGTTCCAGAACTTGTCGTCGGCGAGGAGCTCGGTGTAGTTCTCCATGCCGATGAAGGTCTTGTCGCCGGCGAGCTGCCAGTCGTGCAGGGAGACCCAGAGCGTGAAGATCAGCGGGAAGATGCCGAAGATCGCGAAGAGCACGAAGTACGGGGAGACGAAGAAATAGGGCGCTGCCCGCAGGTCCAGCCAGGACAACAGCCGCCGGGGTCCCGGCGGCCGGGCGTGCCGCCGTTGGTTCGACGGCAGCGTGCGGGTCCTATGGCCCGCGTCGACGTCGAGGCTCATCACGGAAACCTTTCGTGGAAGGAGCGGCCAGCGGGCGGGGGTCCGCTCTGGCCGCTCTTGAGTCGAGACGACCGGCCCGCCCGCGGGCGGCGGGGGGCCGGTGACGTTCGCGGCCGGGGGATCAGCCCGCGGCCTTGACGCCCTCCTCCACGAACCGGGTCCAGGCGTCGGCCCACTTGACCGAACCCTGGTCAGCGCCCACGAGGACCTCCTCCACGGCGGCCTTCACCTGGGCGTGCTTCTCACCGAAGAACACCGGCGACAGCTGCGCGACCGAGGCGGCGAAGATCGGCCCGCTCGGCGCGTCGTTGAAGTAGGGGTTCTTGGCGTCCGCGACGGCCGGGTCCTGCTGCGCGGGAAGGCTGCTCGGGAAGTTGCCGCCCTCCTTGAAGGCCGCGACCTGGCCGTCCTTGCCGGTCAGGTAGTTGAGGACCTCGGCGGCCTCCTTCGGGTGCTTGCTCTGCGACGGGACCATCAGCCAGGAGCCGCCCCAGTTGCCGCTGGCGCCGGGAACGGCCGCGACGTCCCAGTTGCCCTTGTTGGCGTCGCCGGAGGTGCCGGAGATGACGCCGAGCATCCAGCTCGGGCAGCCCATGGTGGCGAAGCCGCCCTTCTGCATGGCGGTGTTCCACTCCTCCGTCCAGGAGCGCAGCTTGGCCGTCAGACCGGCCGTGCTGAGCGTCTGCACGTAGTCGAACGCCGCCTTGACGCCCGGGTTCTTGTCGACGATGAGCGTCTGGTTCTGGTCGAAGTAGACCTGGCCGCCGTTCTTGCCGGCCTCCTGCGCGAGGACGGAGTTGTAGACGGTGTTGGCGCCGTCCACGAAGCCGACCTTGGGCAGCGCGGCCTTGAACTTCTTGCCGGTCTCCAGGTACGCGTTCCAGTCCGGCCAGAGGGCGGAGACCTCGTCGCGGCCGGTGGGCAGGCCGGCCTGCTTGAACAGGTCGGTCCGGTAGCACATGGCCATGCCGCCGATGTCGGTGCCGAGCGCGTAGAGCTTGCCGTCCTTGTTGACGCCGGTGTTCCACTTGTACTCGGGGAAGTCGGCCTTGCGGCTGTCCAGGCCGTACTGGGACAGGTCGGCGAAGTACTGCGGGCGGGCCGACATGAGGCCCATCGCGCCCTCGTCCATGGCGATGACGTCGCCGGCGCCGCTGCCGGCCTCCAGCCACTGCAGCACCTGCGGCAGGTAGGTGTCCTCGAAGCGGTCGGTCAGGTTGACGTACTTGACCTGGATGTTGGGGTGGCTGGCGTTCCAGGCCGCGACCGCGTCGTCGTACGCGAAGTTCTCACCGCCGCCGAAGGTCTGGAGCGTGATCTCGACCTTCTCCGCCGGTGCCGACGCGGCGCCGCTGGCTCCGGCGGCGGGCGCCGGGTCGTCCGAACCGCAGGCGGCGGCCGACAAGGCAAGAGCGCCAACCGCGACGGCCGCGAGCAGCCTGCCGCGGCGCGTGTTGTTCATCATTCCGGACCCCTCTCAGGTGGTTCCCGAATCTCGTTTGGGGGGCAGCTCCCGGACCAGTCCCCGACGACATGGCCCTGCGTTGAGTCTGCGTTGGGAGCGCTCCCACGAAGAGTCCACTATACGCAATGTCAGCGTCAATATGCCGAAACCTAACTGTTACTCCTGGACAGGTTGTGCAGTCAGATTCCGGCATTTCATGACATAAGCCGCATGTAGGCATTTGGGAGCGCTCCCGTGCGCGTTCCAGGCTGCTACTCTCCGTGACACGCGCAGCTCCGCCATCCAGGCGAGGAGACGGGCTAGGAGGCCTCCGGCAGGGCTGCGTCGGCCACGCGGCAGCCGGCGCCCTGGCACCACCGCAGGGCGGCCAGGCGGCTGGACAGGTGGGCGATCAGCGCGGGATCCGCGCCGGCGACGAGGTTGTGGAGCTGGTTCGGGTCGGCGGCGAGGTCGTAGAGCTGACTCTCGCCGGTCTCGTACTCGACGTAGCTGTGCCGCGCCGTCCGCAGCGCCTGGTAAGTCGGCTGCGACCCGGTGGCGTAATCCGGCCGCACGAACTCCACCAGGACGGCGTCGCGCCAGCTCACCGGTCGGCCCCGCAGGATCGGCACCAGCGAGCGCCCCTCGCAGAAGCCGGGCAGGCGGGCTCCGGCGAGCTCGGCGAAGGTGGGGCCGAAGTCCACGCTGGAGCCGAGCACGTCGGTGCTGCGACCGGCCGCGACGCCGGGGCCGCGCACGATCATCGGCACCCGGATGTCCTCCTCGAAGGGCGTCGTCTTGCCGGGCCTGAGCCGGTGCTGGCCGAGATGGAAGCCGTTGTCGGAGGTGAAGAACAGGTAGGTGCTGGCGAGCTTGCCGGTCCGGGTGAGCTCCGCCACCAGGTCGCCCACCAGGTCGTCCACGCCGAGCATGGCGCGCAGGCGGTCGCGGTACTGGCGGTCGATGGAGTCGATCGCGCTCTCCGACAGCGGTTTGCGCTTGCGCAGCCAGGCGGGCTCGGCGGAGACGTCATGCTGGTCGAAGGCGGGCGTGCGCGGGGCCCGCGCGCCGGGGAACGCCTTCTCGTGGCGGGGGGCGTGGTTGGCGGGGCGGTGCGGGGCGACGGGGGACAGGTAGAGGAAGAACGGGTCGTCCTGGGCGGCGAAGTCGACGGCCTTTCGGGCCAGCACGTCGGTCAGGTAGTCCTCGGGCGCGTAGCCGTGACCGGCCAGCCTGCCGTTGTCGTTGAGCAGGTAGCCGTACTCCTCGTAGAGGCGGGTGACCGGGACCACCCACTCGTCCCAGCCGGGAGGGATGTAGGTGGGGTGGACCCCGTCTGGGTACTGATTGAGGTACTTGCCCATCAGTGCGGTGCGGTATCCGGCGTCCTGCATCCAGGTCCCGAGCGTCGAGCCCTCCATGGCATGAAATTTCGGGAAACCGCCGGTCGGGTAGCGGTTGGAGGTCACACCATGGCTGTGCACGTACTGCGACCGGAGGATCGACGAGCGGGACGGGCAGCACCACGAGTTGGCCACGAAGAATCGTGAGAAAGTCGTGCCCTGCCGCATGAGCAAAGATGAAATATTCGGAAACTTCCATAGGTCGTTGGTATCGAGATCATCGGTCAAGATGAAGATGATGTTCGGCTTGCCCGCCGTCTCCGGCAGCGGCGACCTCTCCGCGAGCGCGGGAAACGCCGAACCCAGCAACGCCACCACAGCCACCCAGACCCACCATTTACTCATGGAGCAGATCATTGCCGGGCTGCCACCTGCGGAAACGTCCCGGAGCTCACAGGGGGTGAAGATCGTGGCAGTTGTCCCGTGGGCGGCTGTTCACCGGTTGTTCCCTGTTCCGTCGCATCTGACGGCTACGGTGAGCCCGTCGTGAAAGGGTCCTCGGAGAGTTCGGACGGCCAGGCCGTCGCGTGGGTGGAATCCCCCTTACAGCTGCTGTGCGTGATCGAGGCACAGCATGCCGGTCTGCTCGGCCCGGCCACCACGGTCGTGCCGCGCTCGGGGCTGCCCGCGTTGCGCCGTACCCGCGCCGAGATGACCCGCCTCGACCTCCCGCCGGGACTGGAACTGGCCGAGCCCGCGGCGCGCATGCCCAAGCCCGGCAGGACCTGGGTGTTCGGTGACGCCTTCTCCGGCCGGGTGCAGCTCAACCTGCTCACCTCGGCCCCCCGCCGGGTCGTCCTGGTCGACGACGGGCTGGCCACGATCCGGCTGCTCGAGCTGCTGGTCGCCCGCCGCCCGCTGCTGCGCGCCCGGGTCAAATCCGGCCTGGCCCGCTCGATCCTCGGCGCCGCCGCCGGGCTGCGCCTGCGCGGCGGCAGGCTCTCGGTCTTCACCGCGCTCCCGGTTCCGGACGCGCTGGCCGAGGCCGTCCGGGCCCGCGGCGCCGAACTGGTGCGGCATGACTTCACCTGGCTGCGCTCCCAGCCCGGCGACGTCCCCCCCGACGAGCGGACCGTCGTGCTCGGCACCTCGCTGGTGCGCAACGGACTGATCCACCGGGACGCGTACGTGAAGTGGCTGGCCGCCATCGACGAACCGGTCGCGTACTACCCGCACCGCCGCGAGGACCCCCGCGACCTGGAACGGGTCCGGCGCATCTCCGGCGTCACCGTGTACGAGACCGGCGCGCCCGCCGAGATGACGCTGCGCGGCCTGCGCCCGGACCAGCGGGTGCTCAGCCTGCCGTCCACGGCCGTCACCTCGCTGCGCATCCTGCTGCGGGCCCGCGGCGTCTCGATCGAGACCGTCGAGGTCCCCGACGACTGGTGGACGGCCTCCGCCGGTCCGTCCCTGCGTTCCCACCTCCAACTCTTCGCCCATGAAAGGGTTGCTCCTTGACCCGCGCCACCCCTGACCGCCTGCTCGTCCCGGTCCCCCTGCGCGTGCTCGCCGTCGCCGACTCTGACTCCTACCTGAAATGGGCGGCGGGCCTGCTCGACGCCGCGCCCCAGGGCTGGACCACGGAACTGGCGGTCGTCCGCACCCCGATCACCCCGTCGCCCGGGCAGATCGCGGCGGCCGTGAGCGGCACCCGCTTCGACGCGGCACGGTCACCCGTGCAATCGCCGGACGAGGAGGGGCCGACGCAGGTGCTCGGCGCCCGCGGCCTGCGCAAGGCGGCCGAGCGGTTCCGTCCCGACGTGGTACTGCTGGCCTGCACGGGACCGGTGGTGGACGCGCTGGCCGCCGAGGTGCTGGCCGGGCTGAAGCCGCGGCCGGTGTTCGCGACCGGGCTGCCCGGGATCTCGGTGCCCGCGACCGAGAAGGCCTGGCTGTTCCGCAGCGGCTGCGACCTGTTCATCCTGCACAGCGGCCGTGAGGTGGGGGAGTTCACCGAGCTGGCGGGGGAGCTGGGCGGGGGCGGGGAGATCGCGCTGGCGCGCCTGCCGTACCTGGATCTGGGGAGCCGGGGGAGCGGCGATCGGGTGATCTTCGCGACCCAGGCCAAGGTCCCGGCCAAGCGAGAAGATCGCGAGAACATCCTGCTCGCGCTGCAGTCGCTCGCCGACGCCCGGCCCGAGCTCGACATCGTGGTCAAGCTCCGGGCCCGCGACGACGAGCGCCAGACCCACAACGAGCGCCACCACTACGAACGCCTCTGGACCACGATGGCCGCCGACGGCCGGGTCCGGGCCGGGGCGGTCCGCTTCGAGGCCGGCCCCATGCACGAGCACCTGGCCCGCGCGGGCGGATTCGTGACGGTCAGCTCGACCGCCGCCCTGGAGGCCATCGCTCAGGACGTCCCGCTGCTGATCCTGTCCGACTTCGGCGTCAGCGCCGAAATGATCAACCTCGTCTTCGAGGGCAGCGGCACCCTCGGCACGCTCGACGACCTGGCCAAAGCCGACTTCCGCACCCCCGCCCCCGACTGGTGCCAGGCCAACTACTTCCACGACGCCGCCACCAGCGACTGGATCCCCCGCCTCTCCGCCCTCGTCGTCGCCGCCCGCGAGGGCTCCCTCACCCCGGCCCGCTCCCTCCTCGACGGCCCCGCCCACGCTTCCGCCCGCCGCCGCGCCCGCCTCCGCATCGAAATCCCCCCGCGTGTCCTCAGGTACGGCTACCGCACCAAACGCCGAATCCGCCGCTACCTGAAACCCTTCTGAGGCGTTTATCAAATCGACCCCCGACGTCCTCACCCGGCTGGCCGAAAACCGGCCGGGTGGTGAGGTTGGGCGGCCGGTTGGCCATTCAGGTAACTAAAATGAATCAGGCGCTATGGAGTCGAAGCTCCGAATCCACGGCACGGTTTCCAGGGCCTGTTTCGTAATAGGATGCTGAAGGGTTTCTAGTATTGGTTCTCCGGCTGCCTGCTCCGTGTGATCTAAGTCGAAGTCATTCCCGCCTCGGCGGGGTTGGTTGCTCCTGGCGGCCTGCAAGAATATCTCTGCATTTGCGCGCGTTTCTCTTATGTGGAGGCTGTCTACCTGCCATAACGTGAGCGTTCGCGAGAATATCTCATGCATGATCCATTCAATTTTGACCATTTTTTACTATGCGGGCAAGACCGCTCAGAAGTAGCCAGCGAAGCCCTTGGCGGCGGGGGCGGTGGGGGCGTTGCCGAACGAGTGGGTGGTGCCGGTTTTCGTGATGATCGTGTAGCCATTGGCGGTGTGGGTGATGTCTGCGGCTTCCGGTGATCCGGTGGGCAGGTCGCCCAGGTGTTTCGCGTCGCCGAAGGCGTAGACGTGGCCGGTTTTGTCGAGGAGGACGTAGCCCTTGCCGGTGGGTGTCGCGGACATGGCGACGATCGCGGCGTCGAAGGTGGTGGCGTTGCCGTGCCAGGGGGCCGTGCCGTGGATCTGGCCGGCGGAGGTCAGGAGCCAGTAGCCGTCTTTGGTTGCTTCTATGTCGATAAATCGGCCTGAATAGCCTTCTGGGCTGCGGGTTGGCTCCTTGCCCGGGGCGAAAACGCGGCCGAGAGCGTCGGTCAGCAGGAGGCCGTCGTCCGTGGTCGTGATCGCCGTGATGTCGGCCTTGATCGTGGGGTACGGCTTCGCGTCGCCGTACGGGAAGAGTTGGCCGGTCGAACTGGCCAGCCAGTAGCCGTTGCCCGTGGGGGTCACGGCGGCGTCGACGATTCGTCCGGTCACGGTGGTCGGCGCGCCGTGGGGGAGTGGGCCGCCGAAAGCCTGGCCTGTCGAGGTCACCGACAGGAGGGTGGTTCCGATGGGGTGGATGCCGCCGCCGTTGACGACCTCTTCGTAGGTGGGGGCGCCGCCGCCGTACGACAGGATGCCGATGTTCGCGGGGGAGCGGACCACGCCCGCGACGCTGTAGGAGGCCCAGAAGCTGTCGAGGACGCCGCCGTGCCAGCGCATCGGGTTTCGGACGACCTTCGAGTTCTGGCCGACGGTCATCACGCTGCGGGTGCCGTCCCGATTGGGGGTGACGGATTCGACGATCACGACGTGGCCGGCCTGGCCGGTGCGGTTCATGACGATCATGTCGCCGGGGACGATGTCGGTGATCGCGCCGTTGGGCTGGGGCGCCATCCGCAGCGCCGACGCCTTGGTGAAGATGTGCGAGGCGATGCCGACTCCGGCGAAGATGCCCTTGTGCCAGCCGCGCCGCTGGTAGAAGCGCTGGGCCAGCTCCACGCACTGCCACCAGTTGGACGAGACGCCGCCCACGTGCGGCTGGCCGGCGCAGGTCCGCGCGGTGCTGCTCGCGCAGACCGGCACCCCGCCCCCGGCGAACCAGGCGGTCCCGGCCATCCGGAGCGGCGCTCCGGCGGATGCCTCCGCCGGGCCGCCCGCCAGCAGACCCAGAACCATTCCCGCCGTGATGATCTTCCGCAAGGCTCGTCCTTCCGTCGCGAATGCCATCCGGAAGCTTGCCGATAAAGCAGAAGAATCGCCGCGTTAATGCCCTTTAGGTATGCGTCTCAGTTAATTTGGTTATGTCGTAATTCAGGCGGCGAGGGTGGCGTGCATCTCCCAGACCAGGATCTCGGCCGGGTCGATCGCGGTCACCCGCTGGCCGCCGGTCGCCGTGAACCGGACCGCGTCGCCCTCGCCGAGCGCGCCCGCGCCTTCGAGGGTGACCGAGCCGCGCGGGACGAACAGGTGCAGGAACGGCGCTTCGGGCAGGTCCACCGAGTCGCCGGGCTCCAGGCGCGCGACGTGCAGGGCCGCGTACTTGTTCTTGATCCGGATCGCGGCGTCATGGCCGGGCATGCCCGAAGCGACGATCGCGAGCTTGCCGCGCAGCAGGGCGTCGTCGAGTTCCAGCTGCTCGTAGCCAGGGGCGATCCGAGCCTCGTCAGGAACCACCCACATCTGGACGAAATGCACAGGCTCCTCGTGCTTCGCGCCCTCCAGACGCCAGGAGTCGTTCTTCTCCGAGTGCAGGATGCCCGTTCCCGCGCTCATCCGCTGGGCCAGGCCCGGGTAGATCACACCGGAGTGCCCTTCGGAGTCCTGGTGCACCAGCGAGCCGCGCAGCACCCAGGTGACGATCTCCATGTCCTGGTGCGGGTGGGTCTCAAAGCCCATCCCCGGAGTGACGATGTCGTCGTTGTTGACCAGCAGCAGGCCGTGGTGCGTGTTGCGGGGATCGTGATGGTGCCCGAAAGAGAAGGAATGCTTGGAGTCGAGCCAGCCGATCCGCGTCTTGTACCGATCGCCCGCCCGCCGGACGTCCATACCGGGCGTCACCGTGACCATCGTGTGCCTCCAGTCCGAGTTGGTTGAAAAGTTAACCACTCTCGGACTGGGGATGTTCCCGGCCTACCGGCCGCAGGGCAGGGTGGGGCAGGTTGGGGACTCCAGGCGGCGGCGCTTGAAATATCGGGCCGTTGGATTCCAGGTAGACGCGCAACCGAACCGTCGATGTCGATCAGGCGATCTTGTATTCCGTGTCGCCGAAGTCTGCGATCACCCGCATTTTGCCGCCGAGGGCTTCCACATAAGCACGCAGGGTGGACACCTCGACTCGATCCAGCTCACCGTGCTCGATGGCTGACACCCGAGGCCCGGAGACCCCCATGGCCGCCGCCACGTCACGCTGGGTCAAATCCTGTTCCCGGCGGATCTCCGCTAGCCGGTAGGCGCGGATCTCAGCCGCCATCCGCCCCATCGCGGCGTCCTTCTCCGCCTGCGAGCGCACCGGCAACCCGGCCGCCTTCCGCCGCTCGTGCGCCTTACGCTTGACCTCGTCCCAGCCGACCGCGCTCATTCGTACTCCCTGGTATGCAATTCCGCCACGTGCTGGGCGAGTCGTTTCTCGGCGAGTGGGATGTTGACTTCGTACCAGTGACTCCAGTCGCCCGCCTTGTCGCCGGCGACAAGGAGTACCGCGCGACGGATCGGGTCGAAGGTGAAGATTATCCGTATCTCACTCCGCCCCGATGATCCCGGGCGAAGCTCCTTCAGGTGATGGTTCGTCGAACCTTTGAGCCGGTCCGCGTATGGCCGACCTAGCGTAGGTCCGACGTGAGCGAGCATATCGATCGCGTCCTCAACCAGCTCAGCGCTCTCCCAATCCTCCTCGCACAATCTCTCGAACCACTCGCCGACCTCCGCCACGAGAACGATTTCCCATCCAGCCACCAGCGTAACTTAACACTGATGTTAAGTATAGGCCGGGAGAACAGCGTAGCCGAGGACCCCGCGCTGATCCCTATCGGCCGCGGATCAGGGAGCGGAGGCGGGAGCGGGGCTGGGTGGGGAGGTTGAGGGATTCCAGGCGGCGGCGTTTGAAGTAGCGGATGGGGCCGTTGGATTCCAGGTAGGACTGGGCGGGTTCGCGGAGTTCGGGGTGGGCGGTGGGCTGCATGCAGTACGCGACCGCGTTGATCAGGCCGGGGAGGTCGACCTTGGGTGGGTCGGTGAGGGAGCCGTCGGTGTCGAGGCGGGGGAAGGTGGCGTCGGCGATGGTGACCGGGACGCGGTTGCTGTTCTCGTATGGGGTGAGGCGTTCCAGGAGGAGTTCGGTGCCCATCGTGGCCACGGGCAGGCCGAAGAAGAGTCTGGCCGTGGTCAGGGCCGTGGAGAAGCAGCTGACCACGAGCTTCGGCCGTACCGCCGCGAAAAGGGCCTCGGCGGGGGTGCCCTCGGCGGGAAAGGTGAGCCGGGCGCCCAGGTCGGCGGCGAGGCGGCGCAGTTCGCGGCCCTGGCGGTGGCGGGCGGCCGGGTGCGGCTGGAAGATCACCTCGCGGTGGCCGCGGGCGACGACGGCGCGCAGCATCCCGGCGTGCAGCTGGTTCTCCTCGTCCTCGGTGAGGATGCCCAGGGACGAGAGGTACTGGCCGAGGATGATCGCCTCGCCGTAGACCGCCGGGGTCTCGATCTTGGGGAAGTATTCGGCGGGGATGGTCTCGGCGGGCACGCCGTACTCGCTGAGCAGGAGCGGGGCGACGCCGGGGACCAGGCCGAGGTGGATCAGGCGGGTGACCCGGGAGGAGATCTCGCCGGGCAGCAGGTCGCGGGTCGGGCTGTGCGCCATCAGGCCGTCGGAGTAGACCGTGATCGGGCAGTCCTTGAACAGGCCCGGCAGGCTGCGCGCGGGCGGCACGATCACCGACTCCAGCACGAGTTCCCGCAGGTCCGTGACGCCGAGGTGGGACAGCAGCAGGCGGCCCAGCATCGGGACCTCGATCGTGCGGGCCTTCCACTCCGACGGGTGCAGCGGCGCGATGATCTCGTTCCACGAGTGCACCTCGTCGAAGCGGTCCCGCAGGGTGGCGAAGGCCGGCGTCTCGTCCAGGCCGAGCGAGATCTCCGGGATGTCCGCGTTGTTGGTCACGATCAGCACTCGCCGCCCGGACGGGCCGAACGCGCCGGAATCGATCGCGGCCGCGAGTGTCATCGCGCCGAACAGGCGGGAGGCGTGGAACACCGTCGTCATGTGGGCCTCAGCAGGGCGCGGCGGTCAGGGTCCAGGCTGCCGAGCGCGTCGGCCACCAGGTCGGCGGGCAGTCCCGCCAGAGTCGCCGCGCCGCGCTCGGCGAAACGTGCCGCGGTGTCTGGAGTGAGACGGTCGCTCATCTCCAGGTGGTTGGCGAGCAACGCGCAGAACGTCCGGACCGCCTTCGCCCGGAACGGATCCTCGACCTCGGCCAGGACCAGGTCGAAGGCGTCGAAGAAGTGCAGCTGGCGCTCGTCGCCGATCCGGGTCAGCGACTGCGGCAGGCCGCGCCGGTAGAACACGCCCGACAGCGAGACCACCGCGAACGACTTGGCCCGCTGGTGCAGCCGCCAGATCCACGGCCGGTCCTCGGCGGTGTGCAGGCCGTCCGGGAAGGCGAGCAGGTCGCCGAGCTCGCGGCGGTAGATGCCCGCCCACGCGTACGGATAGTCGACCATGGTCTTCGCGGCCGTCGGCAGGATCGCGTCCCGCGGATCCAGGACCACGTCACGGCGGGCCTCCGGAGCGCGATGCGGCTCCCGCTTGCGGCCGTCCGACTGGACGTGGTCGACCCGGACGAAATCGCAGCCGAGGCCGTCAATCGCGGCGACCAGCGCCACCAGGTAGCCGCGCCCGATCCAGTCGTCCCCGTCCAGGAACGTCACATACCGCCCGGACGCCAGCTTCAGCCCCGCGTTCCGCGCGCTCGCCAGCCCGGCCGCCTCGGCATGCCTGATCACGTGCAGCGCGGGCAGCTCGTCCCGGAACTCGGCCACGATCTCGCCGGTCGCGTCCGCGGAGCCGTCGTCGACGACGATCACCTCGAAGTCCGCGCGCGCGTTGCGCGCCAGTGAGGTCAGGGCGTCCGCGATGTACGGCTCGCCGTCCCGCACCGGCACGATGACCGACAGCGTGATCAAGATCCTCCTCCGAGGGCTCGGGCGGTCCGGGTCAGACCGTCACGCGGCGCAGGCGGGCCCGGGGGGCCTCCTCGCCGGGGAAGACCCGCTTGACGCCGTCGCCCAGCGCCGACTCGATGATCCGGATGTCCCGGACCAGGTGCTCGAGGCCGCTCGGCTCCAGCGAGGCCGCGTGGTCGGAACCCCACATCGTGCGGTCCAGGGTGATGTGGCGCTCCACCGTGACCGCGCCCAGCGTAACCGCCGCGAGCGAGATCTGCAGGCCGCGCTCGTGGCCGGAATAGCCGACGGGCACGCCGTACCGGTCCTGGAGGGTGACGATCGTGCGGAGGTTGGCCTCCTCCGGCGGCAGCGGGTACGTCGAGGTGGCGTGCATCATCACGAGCTTCGACGTGCCGAGGATCTCCACCGCCTTGTCGATCTCCTCCAGCGTGGACATGCCGGTGGACAGGATGATCGGCTTGCCGGTGGCGGCCAGCGCGCGCAGCAGCTCGTGGTCGGTCACCGAGGCCGAGGCCACCTTGTGGGTGACCACGTCCATCTCCTCCAGGAACTGCACCGACGGCACGTCCCACGGGGAGGCGAACCAGTCGATGCCGCGCTCCTCGCAGTACTTGGCGATCTGGGTGTACTCGTCGCGGCCGAACTCGGTGCGGATCTTGTACTCCAGGTACGTCATCTCGCCCCACGGCGTCTGCCGCATCTGCCCGCGCTGCTCCGGCGGCACGCAGATCTCCGGGGTGCGCTTCTGGAACTTGACCGCCTGGCAGCCCGCCTCCACGGCCACGTCGATCAGGCGGCGGGCGATGTCCACGTCGCCGTTGTGGTTGATGCCGATCTCGCCGATCACGTACACCGGGTGGCCCGGGCCGAGCAGGGCGTCGCCGATCCGTACGCTGGGGGTCTGAGCCGGACGGGGACGGAAGGTCAGCGGGCTCAGCGGCGGCTGCTCCGTCTCCGCCAGCGGCGGGCGGGCCGCCAGCACCCGGTCGCAGAGCTCGCGGACCGCGCCCGCGCCTCCCGAGTGGGTGAGTACGACCCGGGCGGCGGCCCGCACCCGCGGATGCGCGTCCGGCACCGCGACCGGCCAGCCCACCAGCTGCATGCAGGCCAGGTCGTTCAGGTCGTTGCCGACATAGGCCACCCGCTCCGGGTCCAGGCCCTCGATGGCCAGCCAGTCCCGCAGCGCCGTCTGCTTGGTGTTCAGCCCCTGCAGCACCGGCACGCCCAGCTTGCGCGCCCGGGCGGCCACCACCGGGTTCTGCTCGGTCGACAGCACCAGCAGCTTGACCCCCGACCGCTTGAGCAGCGCCACGCCCATGCCGTCCGACCGGCTCACCGCGACCATCTCCCGGCCTTCGGAGTCCACGTAGGCCCGGTCGTCGGTGTGCACCCCGTCGAAGTCGGTGATCACCGCGTCCACGTCGATCGGCTGCGGCTCGTCCACGAACGGCGCCAGCGCCCGCACGATCTCCAGATCCTCGGGCGTGTCCACCTCGACCGCGTGCCGGGCCGGGACCGGCTGCACGGCCACGATGCCGAAGAACCGGTGCCCGCGCTCGCGCAGCCCCGCCGTCCGCATCACGTAGAACGCGCCGGTCTCCCGGTAGTGCGGGTCGCGGTCCTGGCGGCGCGGCCGGTGCGCCGGGTCGTGATTGATCCCGTCGCCGTCGATGTTCCAGATGAACTCGTAGGTCTCCATACCCGAGAAGACCACGTCGGCCTCGCCGTCGAGCACCTTCGTGATGGCGGCGTCCAGGTCCTTGGGGTCGATGAAGGCGCTGGTGCACTGCACCAGGATCACGATCTCCGGCTCCTCGCCGAGCGCGTCCAGCACGTGCAGCACCGCCGACTCGCTCGACGCCGTCCCGCCGCTCAGATCCGCCGGCCGCGGCACCACCCGCGCCCCCGCCAGCTCGGCCGCGTCCGCGATCCCCGCGTGATCGGTGCTCACCACGACCGTGTCGACCAGCTCCGCGCGCACGCACGTCGCCACCGCCCGGGACACCAGCGGCGTCCCGCCCACGCGCTCCAGGTTCTTCAGCGGAACCCCCACCGAACCTCCACGGGCAGGAACAACGGCAAGCACTCGCACGGGACACTCCTCTTACCTGCGACAACATGCCCCGAGCCCGGGGGTGCCTGGAAACCTAGCCATGAGGGTGTCCCACAAGGGGATGAGCAGCTGAACGGCCAGGGGCATAAATCTGAACATTCCGTGCCGCCGGATGGACCACTACCCCCCTCATCTGGAGCGGAAGTGGTTCTGGTTGCCTCCGTGGCCCGGCGGATTGAATAGAGGTAAGCGAGCGTCATTTCGCCACCACCAACCAAGCTTGAGCTGCCGGTTCCCACCGCTCCGCTCTGCAAGACGCCCGTCCGGAGAAGCCCCCGTATCGTCCGGACGGGCCGCCCCCGATGGTGATCCTCTCACCGCCCCAAATCGGGGGCCCTAGACCCTCGCCAGAGGGGTCGCAGGCCCGCCGGGCTCAGCCGGCGGGCCTGCCGTGTTCACGACCGAGTCACCGCGAATTCGTCCCCCGGCCAGCGCGGGAACGCCGTGTAACTTTCATTGGGCCCGATACGATTTTAGTTTGTTTAATTGACATACATAAGTGGCTTGTTTAGCGTGGCTCGTGGTTGGGTTCGGTCCGGGTTAGCTGACCCGGAAGGGACCTGGGAGCGCCATCGCCACCGGGCGGGGGCACGCGTCGTGGCCCGCCCGGTGGGTCCTTTTCTGCAAGGTCAGCGTGTGATCAGCGGGAGTTACGCCGCTTTGGGGAGTACGCCGCGATGGCGGAGTTCGGGGAGCACGCCTTCGCCGAACCAGTAGGCCTCCTCCAGGTGCGGGTAGCCGGACAGGACGAATTCCTCGATGCCGAGCGCGGTGTACTCCTCGATCAGGTCGGCGACCTCGGCGTGGCTGCCCACGAGGGCGGTTCCGGCGCCGCCGCGGACCAGGCCGACGCCCGCCCACAGGCCGGGATGGACCTCCAGGTCTCTGGCCGTTCCGCCCTGGAATCCGGCGTGCAGGGCCAGCATGCGCTGCTGGCCCACCGACGCGCTCTGCCCGAGCAGCTTCCTGGCCTTGGCGATGTCCTCGGGCGGGATGCGGTCCAGCAGGCGCCCCGCCTCGGCCCAGGCCTCGGCGGAGGTGTCCCGCGTGATCACGTGCAACCGGATCCCGAACCGCAGCGTACGCCCCTGCTCGGCGGCCAGCCCGCGAACCCAGGCCACCTTCTCGGCCACTGCGGCGGGCGGCTCGCCCCAGGTCAGGTAGACGTCCACGTGCTTGGCCGCTACCGTCCCCGCGGCCGCGGAGGAACCGCCGAAATACAGCTCGGGCAGCGGGTCGGGCCGCTCGGCCACGGTGGCGTCCTCGACGTCGTAGTAGTCGCCGGCGAAGTCGTACCCGCGGTTCCAGGCGCCCTTGACGATGGAGAGGAACTCGTCGGTCCTGGCATATCGCTCGTCCTTGCCGAGGTGGTCGCCGAAGCGGCGCTGCTCGGCGTCCTCGCCGCCGGTGACGATGTTGAGCAGCAGCCGCCCGCCGGAGATCCGCTGGTACGTCGCGGCCATCTGGGCCGCCAGCGTGGGGGAGAGCAGGCCGGGCCGGAAGGCGACCAGGAACTTGAGCTTGGTGGTCACCTGGGTGAGGGCCGCGGTGACCAGCCAGGCGTCCTCGCAGTAGGTGCCGGTCGGGGTGAGCACCGCCTCGAAGCCGAGCTGCTCGGCCGAGCGGGCGATCTGCCCGAGATAGTCGATCGTGGGCGGCCGGTATTCGGACCGGCCGTGCACGCGGGAGAGGCCGTGGCCGCCGCCGACGATCGAGCGGCCGTCGCCCGTGGTGGGCAGGAACCAGTGGAATCGCGGCGCGTTCATTGGGCGCTCACCACGTCGTTGAAGCGCTGGTCGACGAAGTCGGCGAATTTCAGGCTGCCCGGGATCAGGCCTTCCGCGCTGAACGCGTCGGCCATCTGCTGCTCGGAGGTCACCACGGCGTCGTCGATCAGGATCGGGGTGGCCACCGCGTTGTCCACGGCCGCGTCGGCGACCTCCTGCGGCAGGCCGGTCTCCTGCGCCCACACCTTCGCCCACTCGGCCTTGTGGTTCACCGACCAGGCGCGCGCCTTGGCCAGCCGGGTCAGGAAGTCGCGCAGCGCGGCCTCCTTGCCGTCCACCGCCGAAGGGGCGGCCACCTGGAAGTTGAGCCCGTTGACATAGCCTTCGCCGTTCACAAGCAGCCGGGCCTTGTGCTGGATGGAGGCCTGGGAGGTGAAGGGGTCCCAGATCGCCCAGGCGTCGACCGTGCCGCCGGAGAACGCGGCCAGCGCGTCGGCGGGCTGGAGGTATTGGGGCTGGATGTCGGCGAAGGTCAGGCCTTCCTTCTTCAGGACCGACAGCAGGTGGTAGTGGGCGGAGCTGCCCTTGGCGACCGCGACCTTCTTGCCCTTGAGCTGGGCGGGCGCGGTGATCGGCGAGGCGTCGGGCACCACGATGGCGGCGGCGGCCAGATTCTGCCGGTACGCGGCGACCACCTTGATCTTGGACCCCGCGGCGGCGGCGAACACCGGCGGGGTGTTGCCGACCCCGCCCACGTCGACCGCGCCCGCGTTGACGGCCTCCAGCAGCGGCGGCCCGGAGGTGAACTGGGACCAGGTGATCGTGTAGTCGGTGCCGTCCAGCAGGCCCGCGGCCTTCAGGAACGCCTGCGAGCCCGCCTTCTGGTCGCCGACGCGGAGCGTGACCTTCGCGGGCTGGCCGGTCGTGGCGGGGTCCTCGGAGCCGCAGGCCGTACCGGCGGCGGCGGTGAGGAGGAGGACGGCGAGGAGCCGGCGGGCGGTGCTGATCATGACCTTCCTTCGGGTGCGACGCCGAGCGCGGTGAGCAGGTCGGCGCGGAGTGTGATGAGCTCGGGGTTGTCCCGGTGCCGGGGCTCCTGGAACGCCACCGCGACCGAATCGGTGACCGAGAGCTCCCCGCTGACCTCCCGGTCCAGGCCCGCCAGGGCGCGCAGCAGGGTGGACTTGCCCGAGCCGCTGCGGCCGAGCAGGGCGATGAACTCGCCGGAGTCGATCTCCAGGTCGAGCGCGTCGAGCACGACCCGCTCGCCGAACGCCCGGGTCAGGTCCCGTACGGAGGCCACCGCCTTCACCCCAGGAAGCCGCGCCGCCATGACAGGGCCCTCCTCTCCAGCAGTCGGACGAGGGCGTCGGTGAGCAGGCCGAGCGCGCTGTAGACGAGCAGACCGACCACGATCACGTCGGTGCGCAGGAACTCCCGGGCGTCGTTGATCATGTATCCGAGCCCGGCGGTGGCGTTGACCTGCTCGGCCACGATGAGCGCCAGCCAGGCCACGCCCAGGCTCTGCCGCAACCCGACGAGCGTCTGGGGGAGCGCGCCCGGCAGCACGATGTGCCGGATCAGCGCGGCTCGCCCGAGTTTCAGGGTGTGGGCGACCTCGGCGAGCTTGCCGTCCACGCCGCGGATGCCGGCGAAGGTGTTGAGGTAGAGCGGGAAGGACACGGCCAGGGCGACCAGCAGGACCTTCGGGGTCTCGCCGATCCCGAACCAGAGGATGAACAGCGGGATCAGCCCGAAGAACGGCAGCGCCCGCAACATCTGCATGAGCGGGTCGACCGCGTTCTCGCCCGGCCGGCTCAGCCCGGCGACCAGGGCCAGCAGGATCCCGGCCGCCGCGCCCGCCGCGAACCCGAGCAGCACGCGCTGCAGCGACACGCCGACGGCCGTCGGCAGGACCCCCGACTGGACCAGGTCGGCGGCCGTGGCGGCGATGGTGGCGGGCGCCGCCAGCAGCCGCGGCGGCAATAATCCGGTGCTGCTGGCGACCTGCCAGATGACGATGACCGCGACCGGGCTGAGCCAGCGTTGCCAGGCTTTCCCGGACGTCCGGGACGGCCGGGGCCGGGAACGCGGCCGGGCGTCGGCCGGAGCCTCCAGTTCGATGACGGACATAGGCAAACCTCGCAAGCGCTGGGCACTGTCGCTTCAGAGTTACCTATATTTCCTACCAAGTCAATCGGGTTAATCTGGAGTTCAGCGGCCGTCTCCTCCGGCCAGGCGGGGCTGGTCCTCCCAGCGCTCGCCCGGCGCGGGCGAGGTCGAGCAGATGATGTAGTGATGTGGGGCGATGGCGGACATGCGCCCCGGAAGGGCGGTCAGGCAGGCGTTGTGCAGCTCCTCTGGCGTGGTGTCCGCCGTCGTGTACGCCACGAGCCGCGCCCCCAGCCCCTCATCGGGCACCGCCACGACCTCCGAGCCCGGCGGAAGCAGCCGGCGCACCTCCGCCAGATCGGTCCAGCAGTTGTCGGATCTGACCCAGTCGTGGTCGCGGGGGAGCGGCGTGACGGCGAGTTCGGCGAGCGGGACGTCCCGGGTGGCCGCGTCGATGAGCAGGCGGGCCATGCCCTCGCCGACGGCTTGCGCGTCCGCGCGAGGGATGACGCGCGGATCAGCCCAGAGCGTGACGTCGAACTCGCCTTCGAGACGGTTGACCCACAGGGACAGCCGGGTCGGCAGCGTCGCCTCCGGAAGCCAGGTCGAGTGCACGCCGTCGCCGGAACGGATGACGCGCCCGCCCTGGCCCGGCACGCTCATGTCGTTGAACACGACGTCCCTGGCGAAGAACACGCCACGGTCGCGCTGCACGGCCTCCATGACGCGGATCAGGGCGGCGGAGTCGAACCTGCTGTTCTGGTACGCGGCGAGCGTGATCGTCCGCACCCCACGCAGCACATCGTCGAACGTGCCGGCGTCCAGATCCACGGGGACCAGGGCGTCCTGGGCCAGCGGTCCCACGTACTCGCGGAGGCCCGGGCGGAACCTGTTCGCCGAGATGGACAGGACGGGCACCACGGAGGCGCCGCCGCGCAGGCCGAGGAGCGTGGCCAGGGCCGCGAGGGTGGCCGCCGACGCGCTGACGCCGGTGCGCGCGGTGATCCGGCGCAGGGCGCGGGCGGCGGCGGCCGAGCGCACGCGCAGGCGGGGGAGCAGCCATTCGGTGCCGGTGTCGTCCACGGAGACCGTCAGGGTGGAGCGGGGGATGCGGCGCAGGTGCTCCTCCCAGTAGCGCAGCGCGGCGTCGGCGCGGCGCAGGCTGGCCGGGCTGCGCTCGCTCGCGGCCACGTCCAGCGGCTGCGGGGCGGTCACCGGGGGGAGGGGTTTGCCCAGGATGAGGGCGTCCCATTCGGCCAGCAGCACCGCCAGGCCGGTCGCGTCCACGACGCTGTGGGTGGTCACCAGGGCGACCTGGCAGGGCACACCGCCGCAGGTGACGGCGGCGACCCGGAACGGCACCTCGGACTCCAGGGCGAACCGCGTTCCCTGGAGTTCGCGGGCGAGTTCCTCGGCGGTCTCCTCCGGGGTGGCGGAGTCGCGGACCGGGATGGCCAGCTCTCCGGTTGCGAGCACGTGCTGGGTGTCGTCGCGGACGAGGGTGCGCAGGGACTCGTGCCGGGACATCAGCTGGCCCGCCGCCTCGGCCAGCGCGGCCAGGGTCGTCTCCGGCGGGAGGGGGCGTACTGCCCGGTAGTTCATGTGCTCGGGCGGGTCGGTGAGCACGCAGCGGACCATGTTCGCCTGGCCCATCGTCAGCGGGCCGGTGCGCGCTTCCGCCGCGCGGAAACGGGCGATGATCATGGGTCGCTCCTCACAGATCGGGCCAGCAGCGCCGCCTCCTCGTCGGAGAGCCCGTCCAGCTCCTCGACCAGCAGCGTCTCGACGGCCTCCGCCAGGGCGGCCACCGTGGAACCGTCGAACATGGTGCGAATCGGCACGTCCACGCCGGTGATCGACCGGATCCGGGCGATGACCCGCGCCGCCAGCAGCGAATGCCCGCCGATGGCGAAGAAATCATCCAGAGCGCCGACTTCGCCGACGCCGAGCACCTCGCCGTACACCTCGGCGACCAGCTGCTCCGCGTCCGTCCGCGGCGGCACGCTCCCGGCCTGGATTTCGATCTCCGGGTACGGCAACGCCCGCCGATCCACTTTCCCGTGCCGGGTCAGCGGCAGCTCCTCCAGCCACACCCACACCGAAGGGACCATGTAGGCGGGCAGCGCCTCCCCGGCGAACGCCGTCAGCTCGGCTCGGGTGACGCCGTCGGCGACGACGTACGCGGCCAGGCGGTCCTCGGCGGCGGTCACCGCGACCTGCCGCACCCGGGGGTGGGCGAGCAGCCGGGCCTCCACCTCGCCCGGCTCGACCCTGAACCCCCGGACCTTGACCTGCTCGTCGATCCGCCCGAGGAACTCCAGCTGCCCGTCGGGCCGCCAGCGGGCGCGGTCTCCCGAGCGGTAGAGCCGGGCCCCCTGCTCGCCCCAGGCGATGAACCGCTCGGCGGTCAGCTCGGGACGCCGCAGATATCCCCGCGCTACTCCGGCTCCGCCGATGCACAACTCACCCGGAGCTCCCGGCGGCACCGGCACCCCTGACCGATCGAGCACCACGACCCGCGTCTCCGCGATGGGCCTCCCGATCGGCGGCCTGGAGCCGGCTTGACCATCGGCCGGAATCAGGTTGGCCGCCGTGGCGATGATGGTGGTCTCGGTCGGCCCATACGTGTTGACGACCCGGATCCGCTCCCCGAACCGGGAACGCCACCGGGCGACAGCCGCGGCCTGAACTTCCTCGCCACCCAGAATGACCAGCCGAAGCCCGGACGGCCACGCGATCTCATCGATCTGCCCGACCAGGTGGTGCCAGTACGCCGTTGGCAGATCGAGAACCGTTGCCTCCTGCCCGTTCGGCGTGGCGAGAACGTCCGGGAGCGTGACCGGCCCATCGGGCAGGAGCTCCAGCGTGGCCCCGGCGGCGAGCGCCGGATAGATCTCCTCGGCGTGCGTGTCAAAACTCAAGGCAGCGAACTGCACGATCCGGTCACCCGGGCGAATGCCATACGCGGCCACCATCCACGCGACCCGGGCCGCCAAGGCGGTGTGCTCGATGAGAACACCCTTGGGAATCCCCGTGGAGCCCGAGGTGTAGAGCACGCAGGCGACGCCATCGGCGGACGTCGCGGTGGCTTCGGAACGCATGAAGGCGATGCGCTCAGCCGGAAGAGCCGGATCGATCGGAAGATAAGCGGCACCAGCCTTCCACGCGCCCAACAACGCCGCGATACCTTCCGGCGACCGCTCCAGCGACACCTGCCAGATCCCCGCGTCCTCCCCGCCACCGGCAACCGCCCCGACTTCGGCCGGACGTTGGACGTTTGGCCCCTTGCCCGCGACTTCGCCCGGATCTTCGGCCTTTCCGGAAATTTCGCCTTGATGCTGGATGTGTTCACCCTTGCTCGCGACTTCGCCACCGACGGCATGTTCGGCGGCGGTGCCGTTGCCGGGGCGTAAGCCGTTGTCACCCTCGCCCAGGCTTGCGCTCCCCGATACGCCGTTGCCCGGATATATGGCGCCTTTGCCGCCTGGCCTTGCGACGGTCTTCTCGATCATTTCGCCGAGTTCGCGGTATGTGACCTGGCGATTGCCGCAGCTGATGGCGACCAGATCCGGATATTTCTGGATCGAGTCGGTGATCAGGTCGAGGACGGGTCTCGGCGCCGGGAGGTGAGGGCCTTCGGAGACTGTCGCGAGGAACGTTTCGTCGGCTCCGGTGAGCAGGGGGAGGGCGGAGAGGGGCTGGGATGGATTGGTTGTGATGGACAGGAGGAGGCGTTCGAGGCGAGCCGCCATAGCTTCGATCGTCGCCGCGTCGAACAGCGCCGTGTCGTACTCCAGTTGCACGAGCAGCTCGGCGCCTTCGTCGTGCCAGGCTTCCAGCATCAGGTCGAACTTGGCCTGTGCGTGCCCGCCCGGGAAGCCCTCGACGGTGAGCCCGGCGAACGGGCGGGGTTCCCGGCCGGAGTCCTCGGTGTGCAGGATCGCCATGGTCTGGAACACCGGTGTCCGCGTCAGGTCGCGTTCGAGTTTGAGCGTGCTGACCAGCTCTTCGAACGGGATGCCCTGATGCGCGAACGCGTCCAGCACGCTCGTCCGGGTCGCGGCCAGCAGGTCGGTGAACGCCGGATCGCCGGACAGGTCGCCGCGCAGGACCAGGATGTCGGTGAGATAGCCGACCACGGATTCGAGCGCGAGCGTGTCCCGCCCCGCGTTGGAGGTGCCGACGAGGATGTCGTCCCGGCCGCTGTGCCGGGCCAGCAGCACCTGGTAGGCCGCCAGCAACGTCATGAACAACGTCGCCCCGTGCCGCCGGCCCATCGCGGTCAGCGCGGCCGCGTCCCCAGCGCTGAGCCGGAAGTCCACGGTGGCCCCCCGCCCGGCGCTGCCGACACTTCGCGGGCGATCCGTGGGCAGGTCGAGCGGCGTGGGATCGGCCAGCCGGTCCCGCCAGTACTCCAGCAGTTCCGCCGTGTCCCGCCCCCGCTGCCAGACGGCGACGTCCCCGAACTGCAACGGCACCTCGGCCAGCGAACGCCCGGAATAGGCGTCCGCGAGCTCATCCAGCATCAGATTGAGCGACCAGCCATCCCCGAGGATGTGATGCGCCACCAGGCAAAGCACATGATCGTCATCGCTCTGCCGGATCAACGTCACTCGTATCGGCGGCCGCTCATCCAGCGCGAACGGCGTGTTCACCCGCTCGGCGACGGCCTGTGCCACGTCGATGCCGGCCAACGGCCCCACCGGAAAACTCCCAGGCGGGTCGGCCGTTTGCCTGGCACCCGCGCCGGTCAGATATTCCCGCTGGAAGTTCTCCGGTTGCTCGATCGACTGCGTCGCGTCGGTGCCGGTCACATACTCCACTGGGAAGGGGCCTGGCGGGTCGATCACAGCGACGGGCACGCCGTCGGCGTCGGGGAAGTGGGTGCGCAGGCTTTCGTGGCGTCCGGCCACCACGCTGAACGCGTTCCGGAGCGCGTCCACGTCGAGCGGGCCGCGCAGGCGGCGGACCACCCACATGTTGAACGCGGCGTCCGTCTCGGGATACAGGCGGTTCAGGAACCAGAGGCGCTCCTGACCGCTCGACAGCGGCGGCGTCATCCCGGCCGGCCTCGGCACCGGCCCCTCCAGATCCGGTACGCCGGGCGCTTCCAGCAACTCCGCCAGCGCGGCGGCGGTCGGCCGGGTGAACACCTCCCGGACCTGAACCCGGATCGGCAACCGCGCGATCACCATCGTGGCCAGCAGTGAATGCCCGCCAAGCGCGAAGAAGTCGTCATATGCCCCGATCTCGCCCGCGTCCCGCCCGAGCACCTCCGCGAACACCGAGACGACCATCCGCTCGGCGTCCGTCCGGGGCGGCGTGCGGTCCGCCCGCGCGGCGGGGGCGTGCGCGGGCAGTGCCCCCCGGTCCACCTTTCCGTTGGGCGTCATCGGCATCTCATCGAGCACGATGACTTGCCGGGGAACCATGTAACCGGGCAGCACCCGCGCGGCATGCGCGCGAACATCGTCGGCGATGGAAATGCTCATCTGCGGGCGAATCCCGCCTGCGCCGGATTCCCCCATACGTTCCTGAACGCCGCCATTCGCAGTGGACTCGCTCGTATGCTCATGAACGTCGCCATCCACGGCGGAGCGGCTCGAATGCTTGTGAGCGTCGCTGTCCGGGCCGGATCCGCTCATACGCTTGTGAACGTCGCCATCCACAGCGGAGCCGCTCGAATGCTCGGGAGCGTCGCCGTTCGCGCCGGATCCGGTCATAGGCTCGTGAGCGTCGCCGGTAAGCACGATGAACGCGATCAGGGTGTCGTCGCGGACGGTCGCGACCGCTTGTCGTACCCCCGGGTGGGAGTCGAGGACGGATTCGATTTCGCCTAGTTCGATGCGGTGGCCGCGGAGTTTGATCTGGTTGTCGGTGCGGCCGAGGAATTCGATGGTGCCGTCGGGGCGCCAGCGGGCCAGGTCGCCGGTGCGGTAGAGGCGGGAGCCCGCGGGGCCGTACGGGGAGGGGACGAACTTTTCGGCGGTGAGGGCGGGGCGGCCGAGGTAGCCGGTGGTGACGCCGTTGCCGCCGAGGACGAGTTCGCCGGGGACGCCGATGGGGGACAGGCCGGACCGGCCGAGGATGTAGGCCCGAGTGTTGGTGATTGGGTGGCCGATGGTGATGTCGCTGGAGTCAACGTCCCAGGTCGAGGAGTAGATGGTGGTCTCGGTCGGGCCGTACCCGTTGATGAGGCGGGTGGTGCGGGCGCGCAACGCGAGGGCGAGCTGGGGCGACAGTGGCTCCCCGGCGGTGATTCCGGTTATTTCCGGGAAATCGCCGGTCAGCAGGATGCGCCAGCCGGACGGGGTCGCCTGCACGTGGGTGGCGCCGCTCCGCCGGATCAGCTCGGCCGCCGCCATCCCGTCGCGGGCGTGGTCGGCGGTGGCCATCACCACCCGGCCGCCGGTGATCAGCGGCAGGAACAGCTCGACCGCCGAGATGTCGAACGCCGTCGACGTCAGCGCCAGCCAGGCGTGCTCGGGCGTCGACCCGATCAGCTCCCGCATCGCGAGCAGCAGGTTCGTGAGCGCCGCATGCGGCACGACCACACCCTTGGGCCGCCCGGTCGACCCGGAGGTGTACAGCACATAAGCGGTGTCATCGGGACGCGGCAGCCACCCGGGCACCGGCTCGCCCGTATCACCGAGGTCGTCGTCGGTCAGCACCAGCACGGCCCCGGAATCCCGGAGCACGTAATCCACCCGGGCCTGCGGATACTCCGGATCCACCGGCAGATACGCCGCCCCGGCCAGCGTCACCCCGAGGAACGCGACCAGGATCCCCGGCCCTCGCGAGACCTGAACCGCGACCAGCGACCCGCGCCCGACGCCCTTGTCCCGCAGCCGCGCCGCCAGCCCCGCAGCACGCCCCACTAAATCCGCATATTTCATCTCATCCACGGCAACCGCGTCGGGAGTCGCCGCGGCCTGAGCCAGGACCAGATCGGCCAGCGTGACCGGCGGAACCTCCGCGAACGACCCCCTGCTCAGCAGCCAGTCCCGTTCCCCGGCGGGCAACATCTCCAGGTCGTGTACGCGCGCCTCCGGCGCCCCCACGATCGACTCCACCAGCACCTGAAACCGCTCCGCCAGCCGCCGCGCGGTCGCCTCCGCGAATACGTCCGCGCTGTAGATGAGCGACCCGACCAGCCCTCGGTTCGACGGCCACAGATCCAGCGACAGATCGGTGCGCGCCGCCATCCACCCCGGCGTGAACGGCGTCGCGTCCGTCCCCGGCACAGGCCCCGCCGACGCCTCCCCGGTGACCTGCGTGTGCAGCGCGAACATCGTCTGGAACAGCGGAGTCCGGCTCAGATCACGCTCGATCTCCAGCGCCCCAAGCAACCGTTCCAGCGGCACGTCCGCGTGGCTGATCGCCTCGATCACCGTCCGCCGGGTGCGCTTGACCGCCTCCAGGAAACTCGGATTCCCGCTCAGATCCGTCCGCAGCACCAGCGTCCCGGACAGATGCCCGATGAGCGGCTCCAGCTCGGTCCGATCCCGCCGCGCCACCGGCGAGCCCACGCAGAAGTCCTCCTGCCCGCTGTGCCGGGCCAGCAGCACCTGGTAGGCCGTCAGCCACACCATGAACGGCGTGCACCGATGCGCGCGCGCCAGCTCCGCGACCCCCGCCACCAGCTCGGGCGCGACCACGAACTCGACCTCGCCGCCGTCCCCGGTCCGCTGCGGCGGCCGGGGACGGTCGACGGGAAGCTCCAGCACGGGCGTCCCGGCCAGCGCCCGCGCCCAGCGCCCGAGCTCGGCGGGCTCGTTGGCCCGTTCCGCGCGCGCGTGCTCGGCGTACTGCAGGGGCAGCGGCGGCAGCGGCGGACGTCCGGCGTAGTAGTGGGCGATCTCGTCGCTGAGCAGGGCCACCGACATGCCGTCGGCGATGATGTGGTGCAGCGTGATCGCGAGGATGTGGTCGTCGGGCGCCAGCCGTACCAGGGTGACCCGGAGCGGGGGAGCGGCGGACAGGTCGAACGGCGCGTTGGCGGCGGTGGAGACGATCTGGCGGGCTTCGTGCAGGTCCGCGGTGTCCCTGACGGTGATCGTGATCGGCTCGGGCGGGCAGAGGATCGCGACCGGCGTGCCGTCGATCTCGTCGAAGCGGGTGCGCAGGGATTCCTGACGGGCGGCCACCGCCGTGAAGGCCGCGGCCAGGCGATCGAGGTCGATCGGGCCGCGCAGCCGGTCGGCGTGGCAGGTGTTGTAGGAGTGGTCCTCAGGGTCGAGCCGATGCAGGAACCAGAGCCGTTCCTGGCCGTACGAGAGCGGCTGTGCCACGGAAACCGCCAAACTGGAAAGTTTGTTACTGGAAAGTTTGCTTACAGATCTGAGGACGGCGTCAGTGAACCACGCTGCACGCGCGCGCGACAAGCCCTAGTTTTCATGCCTTGCCGGTGGTTTATGGACCGTGTCACACTGTCGATCACTTGCAAACTGTAAAGACTCTTTCCGGTAAGTATCTTTACAGATCTCTGTCGTCGGAGGATGTCGTGAGCACACTGTCGGCCGACAAGAGGGCCCTGCTCGCTCAGCGGCTGCGCCGCCGCGAGGAGACCCGCGCCATCCCGCCGCGCGACCCTTCGGCCGGACTCGTGCTCTCCCCGGCCCAGGAACGGCTCTGGTTCCTGGAGCAGTACCGGCCGGGCACCACTACGTACACCGTGCCGCTGACCGTCAGGATCGAAGGCGAACTCGACGGTGTCGAGGCGGCGCTCGGCGAGATCGTCCAGCGCCACGAGGCGCTGCGCACCCGCTTCACGGCGACCGAGGACGGCATCCCGGTCGTGACCGTCGACCCCGGCGCGCGCGCCGAATTCCGGCAGGCCGACGCCGGTTCACCGGCCGAAGCCCGCCTCCTGATCGAAACCGAACTCACCCGGACCTTCGACCTCGCCGCGGGCCCGCTCCTGAGAGCCCTGCTGGTACGGCTCGAGCCCCGCGACCACGTCCTCCTCCTCGCGGCCCACCACCTGGTGACCGACGGCATCTCCTTCGACGTGATCCTGTCGGAGCTCCTGGCCCTGTGCCGGGGCGAGACACCTGCGCCGCCCCCGATTCAGTACGGTGACTACGCCCACTGGCAGCGGGACCGGGACCTCGGCAGGGAGACCGCGTACTGGCGGGACCGGCTCGAAGGGGTGCCGGTTCTGGAACTGCCCACGGATCGGCCCAGACCAGCCGAGATGGGCCACGCGGGAGCGGTGTTCGACTTCCCGGTGGAAGTGCCGCTCGGGTCGCTGGCCGTCGGCGGGGCGACCCCCTACATGATCCTTCTGGCCGCGTATCAGGTGCTGCTCGGCCGGTACTCGGGGCAGAGCGACTTCGCCATCGCCACTCCGGTGGCCGGTCGCAGCCTGCCCGAACTGGATCGGGTCGTCGGCATGTTCGTCAACACGCTGGCGATGCGAGCCGATCTGTCCGGTGATCCGTCGTTCAGCGAGTTCCTGGCGCGGACCCGGTCGCTCGCGCTGGACGCGTACGCCCATCAGGATCTGCCCTTCGACCGGCTCGTGAGCGAGCTCAACGTCGAGCGGGATGTCAGCAGGTCGCCGATCGCGCAGGTGACGCTGGCGCTGCAGAACTTCAGGACCGGGCTGGACCAGCATGGGCTGCGGTTGAGCGCGTTTCCGGTGGAGCCTGGGATCAGCCGGTTCGACCTGTCGCTGTATCTCTACGAGACGGGCGAGGGATTCGTCGGGCAGTTCGCGTACAACACCGATCTGTTCGATCAGGCGACCATCGCCCGCATGTCCCGGCATTTCACGAATCTGCTGCGGGAGATCGTGGCCGATCCGGACCGGCGGCTGTCCGAGCTGGCGCTGCTGGATTCGGAGGAACGAACCCAGGTCCTGGGCTTCGCCGCAAGCCCAGCCGCGTCCGCGCCCGTCGCGTCTCTTCTGCACGAGGTCGTGGCGGGACCACCGGGGCGGGTCGCGGTAACGTGCGGCGACGATTCCCTGACATATGCCGAATTGGCCGAGCGATCCGACGCGCTCGCCGGACGATTACGCGAACTCGGCGCGGCCGCGGACACGCGAATCGGGATATGTCTGGAACAGTCCGTGGAAGTGGCTGTCGCCGTGCTCGCTGTGCTCAAGGCGGGAGCGGCCTACGTGCCCCTCGACCCGGCGCAGCCCGCCAGCCGCCTCGCGTACATGATCGAGGACGCGGGAATCCAGATCGCGATCGCCACCACGCAGCTCCCTGTCGACCACCTGATCCCCCCGGACGCTGTCCCGATCGACGACTCAGATGTGATTCGTCCGGTATCCGGCGACCTCGCGTATGTGATCTACACCTCCGGCACGACCGGCCGCCCCAAAGGGGTCGCCGTCCAGCACCGCCAGGTCCTCGAATACCTCGCGGGAGTGCGCGAGCGCCTGGCCGTCGAGCCCGGCGGGAGTTACGCCCTCCTGCAATCCCTCTCCTTCGACTTCGGCATCACGGTCTTCTACCTGTCGCTGATGACCGGCGGCACCCTCCACCTGCTCAACCCTCGCCTGCCCGCCGCCGAACTGGCGGAGACCCTGCGCGGGACCGACTACCTGAAGATCACCCCAAGCCACCTGGCGTCCCTGCTCCAGGAGACCGACGTCCTCCCGCGCAAACTCCTGATCCTGGGCGGCGAAGCTTCCCAGGCCGACTGGGCCGCCTCTCTCGTCCGCCCGGGCTTGCGCGTCGTCAACCACTACGGCCCCACCGAAGCCACCGTCGGCGTCACCACCCACGACGTCGGCACCGCCACCGGCCTGCTCCCGATCGGGCGGCCGCTCCCGGGCGCTCGCGCGTACATCCTGGACGAACGCGGCGAACCCACCCCCATCGGCGTGGTCGGCGAGATCCACCTCGGCGGCGACCGCCTGGCCCGCGGCTACCTCGGCCGCCCGGCGCTCACCGCCGAGAAGTTCGTCCCCGACCCGTACGGCGAACCCGGCTCCCGCATGTACCGCACCGGCGACCTGGGCCGCTGGCTGCCCTCCGGCGAACTGCAATTCCTCGGCCGCCGCGACCTCCAGGTCAAGGTACGCGGCTACCGCGTCGAACTCCCCGAGATCGAAGCCGTCCTCACCCGCCACGACGCCGTCGCCCAGGCCGTCGTCGACTTCCGCCGCGACCGCCTCGTCGCCTACCTCGTCGGAGACTCCGCCGGCGAACGGCCGTCGTTACGTGGCTACCTGGCCGAGCGCCTCCCCGACTACATGATCCCCGCCCGCTACGTCTGGCTCGACGAACTCCCCCTGAAATCCCACGGCAAGGTCGACCGGGACCGCCTGCCCGAGCCCTCCGACGAACGATCCGCCGACGAGGTCTACGTCCCCCCGGCCACCCCGCTCGAACAGGCCATCGCCGACGTCTGGGCGAAAGTCCTCGAACTCGACCGGGTCGGCGCCGAAGACGACTTCTTCGCGCTCGGCGGGCACTCCCTGCTCGCCGCCCAGGTGGTGGCCCGGCTGCGGAAGGTCACCGACCGCCCGGTCACCATCATGGACATCTTCCGCCACCGCACCGTACGCGCGCTCGCCTCCCGCGCCGACGAAGGACCGCGCCGCTTCCTGCACCGGCTCACCCCCGCCCGCCCGGCCACCCGCACCCTCGTCTGCGTCCCGTACGGCGGCGGCAGCGCGGCCATCTACCAACCCTTGGCCGACGCGATGCCCCCCGAGTGGGCCCTGCACTCGGTAGCCGTACCGGGCCAGGAATGGGGTCTGGACGAGGAGACGCGGCCAATCGCCGAGGTCGCCGACGCCTGCGTCCAGGAGATCCGCACCACCGTCCAGGGCCCGCTCTCCCTGTACGGCCACTGCGGCCTCGGCGTCATGCTCGTCGTCGAGATCGCCCGCCGCCTCGAAGCCGAGGGCAGAACCGTCGACGCCGTCCACGTCGGCGGCATCTTCCCCTTCGCCCGCCCCTCCTCGATGGCCACCCCCCTCCGCGACCTGGGCGAACGCCTGCGCAGCGACCGCGTCTGGGCCAACGCCCTGATCGCCGCCGGACTCGACATCGAGGAACTCGACGACGACCAGCTCAAGGCCATCATCCGCAATCGCCGCGAGGGCACCCGCGAAGCGGAGGCGTACTTCACCCGCCTGTACGCCCATGACACGGCGGAACGCCTCACCGCCCCCATCATCTCGGTCGTCGGCGAACGCGACCCGGCCACCGAGTTCTACCAGGAGCGTTTCCGCGAGTGGCATCACCTCACGGACGCCGCCGCCCTGGTCGTCCTGGACGAGGCGGGCCACTTCTTCCTCAAGCACCGCGCGGCGGAACTGGCTGAGATCGTCACGGGCACGCAGGACGCGATCGCCGCGGGCCGTACCGAACGGATAGAGCGAGCCCCAGACCGCTCCTGGTGGCTGCACGGAACATCCACGCCGGGCGACGTGCTCGCGCCCGCCACCCGCCCCAGCCTGAAACGCTTCGGCGCGGTCGCCGCCGGGCAGCTCGTCTCCATCGTCGGGTCGGCGCTCACCGAGTTCGCCATCCCGCTCTGGATCTACGTCACCACCGGCTCCCTGGTCAGCTTCGCCCTGTTCTCCGTCATCGCCCTCGTCCCCGGCATGCTGGTCGCCCCCCTCGCCGGCGTGATCGCCGACCGGTACGACCGCCGCCGCGTCATGCTCGCCGGAGACGCCGGCGCGGGCGGCACCCAGCTCGCCCTCGGCCTGCTGCTCTGGACCGGCAACCTGCAGACCTGGCACGTCTACCCGCTGCTCGCGCTGCTCTCGGTGGCCCTCACCTTCCAGCGCCTCGCGTATGGCGCGGCGATCCCGCAGCTCGTGCCCAAGCGATACCTCGGCCACGCCAACGGCATCGTGCAGATGGTCACCGGCACCGCCCAGCTGATCGTCCCGCTGATCGCCGTCGGCCTGATGGCCGCGATCGGCCTGGAGGGCATCCTGGTCCTGGACGTGGTCAGCTACGCGTTCGCGTTCACCTCGGTGCTGCTGATCCGGTTCCCGAAGACGATGGGCTTCCGCCGCCGCGAATCCCTGCTCACCGAGATGGCCGAAGGTTTCCGCTACACCTGGGGCAACCGCAACTTCCGCGCCATGCTGCTGTTCTTCGCCGGCCTGAACGTGTTCCTGTCCCCGCTGTTCCTGCTGCTCAGCCCGCTCGTGCTGGCCTTCGCCACGCTCACCGACGTGGGCAGGGTGTCGTTCGCGGGGGGCGTGGGCGTCCTGCTCGGCGGCCTGGCCATGACCGTCTGGGGCGGCCCGCGCCGCCACCGCCTGCGCGGCGTGCTCCTGGCCACCCTGGTGCTGGCCGTGTTCTGCCTGGTCACCGGCGTACGGCAGGACCTGCTCGTGATCGCGGCCGGGGCGTTCGGCATGTCGCTCGCGCTCACCCTGGTCAACGGGATCTACGCCACGATCATCCAGGTCAAGGTCCCGCAGCGGTTCCACGGCCGGGTCATCGCGCTCAACACGCTCATCGCCTGGTCCACCCTGCCGCTCGCGTTCGGCCTCGTCGCCCCCTACGGAAGCGCCCTGTTCGAGCCGCTGCTGGCCGAAGGCGGGCCGCTCGCCGGAACCGTCGGCGCGGTGATCGGCGTCGGCGAGGGCCGCGGCATCGGCTTCATGTACGTGGTGTTCGCGCTGGCCATCGCGCTGATCGCGGTCATCGCGCTGCGCGTGCGGCGGCTGGCCCGCTTCGACGCGGAAGTCCCGGACGCGCCACCCGACGACCTCCTCGGCCTCCAGACCGTCGAACGCCGCCGCGCGGAAGCCGCCGAACGCCAAGCCGGGTGATCCTTATCGGGCTCCGGGTCGCCGGGTGCCGGGGAGCGGGAGCCGGATGACGAAGCGCACGCCGGTGGGTTCTGACTCGACGTCGAGCGTTCCGCCGTGCGCCTCCACGACCTCGCGAGAGATGGCCAGGCCGAGCCCGGTGCCGCCCTTGCCCCGGCTGCGGGCCGTGTCCAGCCGGGTGAACCGTTCGAAGATCCGCGCCTGGTCGGCGGCCGGGATCGGCTCGCCGTCGTTCCAGACGGCCAGCTCCGCCTGATCGCCGGTGCGCCGCACGTCCACGCTCACCTCCGTGGCCGCGTGCCGGTCGGCGTTGCTCAGCAGCTCGTTGATCGCGCGCGCCAGCTGCGACACCACGCACTCGACCCGGACGCCCGGCTGCAGGTCCAGCTTGGCCACCACCCGCGCGGGCCGGGCCGCGACGTGGGAGGCGACCAGGTTCGCCAGATCCACCTCCTCCCGCGCCGTCGTCTGGGCCGCGCCCATCCTGGCCAGGAAGAGCAGGTCGGTGACGATCGACTCAAGCCGGTCGGTGTCCCGCAGCGCCGCCTCGATCGCGTCCGCCATGTCGTCCGGGTGCAGCTGCCCGCTCTCCAGCTGCGCCCGGATTCCCGCGATCGGCGTGCGCAGCTCGTGCGAGGCGTCGGCGGCGAACTGCCGCTGCTTCATCACGGCCTGCTCCATCCGGTCCAGCGCCCGGTTCGCGGTCCTGGCCAGCCTGGCGATCTCGTCCTCGCTCTCCGGCTCCGGCACCCGGCGGCTCAGATCGTTCTCGGTGAGCTCGGCCAGTTCGGCGCGGATGTCCTCCACCGGCCGCAGCGCCCGGCCCGCGATCCGCCAGGCCACCCAGCCGATGAACGCGATGAGCAGGATCAGCTGGACCGCGATCACCGTGGCCAGGATGCGGCTGCGGACGACGGGCGGGGTCTGCTTTCCCGCGTACACGACCGGGGAGTCCGGGGCCGGGGTGGCGCGGACCGCGGTCACGTGCACGCACCGGCCGTCCGGCAGCGGACAGGACACCAGCTCCCTGATCCGGTCGTAGGGCCCCGGCCAGACCGGGCTCAACGCCGGCAGATCCCGGGCCGCGTTACTGGTCGCCAGGATCCGCCCCCCGGGCGCGACCACCTGGATCATGTCTACCCCGTTCTGCGGCGGGATCGGGTTGATGACCACTTCCCCGTTGCGGATCCGCGTCGCCACCTGCGAGGCCACGTCCTTCGCCTCCTCCCAGATGTTCGTGGCGACCACCTGCCGGGTGATCACGTCGGTCGCCACTCCCACGGGGATGAGCGTGATAGCCGCAACCGCTATCGCGCCAAGTGTCAGACGCCCGCGTATAGACCGGATCCGCGACCAGGGGAGGGACATCCCCCGAGGCTACTGACGAGGCTCTCAACAGCTGTCCGCGACAACCTCAAGCCACGCCCAAGTCCCGCCCCGAACAGGGTGCGGAAGCGGCGGAACGTCACCTCGGGTTGGTCACCGGAAGGCGGCAATGTTGCGGATCGCCCATTCGGCGAATGTGCAAGGCGTGCGGCCGAGGACCTGCTCGACGTCGGCGCTGATCCGCTGCTCGGCGGGGGTGGGCTCGCCGATGATGGCCAGGGTGGTCTCGACCACGGGCTCGGGCATGAACCGCAGCATCTGCGCGCGGGCCTCGTCGCGGGTCTGCTCGACGAACCGGATCGGCTCGCCGAGAGCCGCGGCGATCGCCTCGGCTCGTTGGCGGGGCGTGCTGAGGGCGGGCCCGGTCAATTCGTAGACCTGCCCGGCGTGACCGTCCTCGCGCAGGGCCGCGGCGGCGACCTCGCCGATGTCGGCCGGGTCGATCAACGGCAGCCCGGTGTCGCCGAACGGCGCGGCGGCCGTACGCCGCGCGCGGATCGTCTCGGCCCACGCGAAGGTGTTGGAGGCGAAGCCACCAGGCCGCAGGATCGTCCAGTCCATGCCCGACTGCCGGATGGCGTCCTCAATGGACCGTCCCCCGATCCCATGGGAGGACGACTGCGGCCGGGTCGCGACCCCCTGGGAGGACAGCAGGACGACCCGTCGAACCCCGCCGGCTTTCGCGACGTCGAGGATGCCCTGCGGGCTCAGCAGGTGCGCACTGGCACCGCCATCGTGGAGGAAGACCGCGTCGGCGCCGTCGAAAACGGGCCGAAGGCTCTCTGGGGCGGCCAGGTCCGCCTGCCGGTGCCGTACACCTTCCGGCACGGCCACGCCCGAGACTCCTCGGGACACCGCCGTCACCTGCTCACCGGCTGCCGCGAGTGCCTGCACGAGCGGTCGGCCAACGTTGCCGGTGGCTCCCGTCACTACGATCATGAACTTCTCCCATGGATTGCGATCACTGATGCCAGGAGCCTTCTCCGGGCTGAGTTAGTTGACTAACTTAGGAGAAACATAGCAGCCGGACCGCGGTTGTCTATAGTTAGTTAGGTGACCAACTTGAAGAAGAGCGAGCGGGCTCCGGTCGACGCGATGCGGGGCAAACGGGAGCGCCTGACCGCCGCCGCCGTGAAAATGCTGCATGAGCAGGGCGTCGAGAAGACAACGCTCGCCGACATCGCACGGGCGGCCGACGTCCCGGTAGGCAACGTCTACTACTACTTCAAGACCAAGGACGACCTCGTCGAGGCGGCCATCGGCGCGCACGCGCGGCGCCTCCAAACAATGATCGCTGCACTCGACGAGCTCCCCGCTCCGCAGGACCGGCTGAAGACGCTCATCGGCGGCTGGGTACGGCAACGCGACCTCGCCGCACAGTTCGGCTGCCCCACCGGCACCCTCTGCTCCGAACTCGACAAGCGCGCCGACGGTCTCGACCGCACCGCGGCCAAGGTCATGCAGGGTCTGATCGACTGGAGCGAGCAACAGTTCCGCTCGATGGGCCGAAGCGACTCCCGCGACCTCGCGGTCGCTCTGATCGCCGCGTACCAGGGAATCTCGCTGCTCACCAACACCTTCCGCGACCCCGAGCTCATGACCCGCGAAGGCGACCGCTTGGAACGCTGGATCGACTCACTCGGCGGGCCGTCAGAAGATCCCGACGACCTCAGCTAGATCTCTCCGGCGGGCGCGTTCTCGCCTCGTGAGCTCCACGCCGCGCCCGGAGAATGCTTCCGCGGCTCCCTGACGCCCGCCTGCGATCATGATCGTGTCAGTGGTTCCATCGGCTGTCTTCGGGGGAGACATGATCCGCAAGCTCATCGTGATCGCCATGCTCGGGGCCGGATTGTCGGCCATGCCATCGTGGGCGGCCGCCGACGCGGTCCTCTCGCAAACGCAGGACCCCTGCCCGCCGGACCCGGCGGCAGAATGCCCGGGTGTGTGCCCGCCCGGGCACGTGTGCGTGCCGTCGCCCAAGCAGTGCGTCACCACGCCGTGCCCGCAGTTCGAGTGCGTGCTGCTTCTCCGTGGTACGCACGAGGGGATGACCCCGCTACCGGCCATCCCCCGCGTGGCGGAACCCGCGTAGAAGCGACCGGGGCCCGTACGGATCAGCTCGAGCCCGTCGGCCTGGTCTGCGGGGCTGGCCCCGCCGTGCCTCCCAAGCGCCTGCGAGGTGGCCACCAGGTTATTGAGCGCCATGGCCGACTCCGCGCTGACGCCGTACGCCCTGCATCGCGTGGTGCGCGAGCTGCGGCGGCTCAGGCCCAGCCGCGCTCACGCTCCGGGCTCCCTTCCTCCATCTAGGCGGATGAAGGGAGCCCGGGCGGGCCGCTTGTGAGACGCGGCCCGCCCGTCAGCCTCGGTCAGCGGCAGAGCATCCTTCCGCAATTGCAAGGGAGCTCACGCGATTCAGGCGGGTTAGTAGGAGGTGAGGATTTTGAGGCCGAAGGTCCCTAGCGTGCCCTTGATCGGGGCGTACCAGACCACGCTGGAGCAGCGCCGAAGCGGCGTGGTGCTCGCGGGCACTCCCGTGCAACTGGCGGGGTGGTTGGGGTCGCCGGCCGAGATGGTGCCCTTGGCGATGACGTGCGACTGGTCAGGGGTGAGTTGACCCACCGGCCCGCCGCTGTCGCCCTGGCCGGTGGCGTTCTGCCCATTCAGCTGGACCGCCTTAACCATGGGCTTATAGAACTTGGGCAGCCCGTCTCCGGAGCCGTCACCGTCCACATCCTCGCCCGAGGCGACCCAGATGTGGGTGCTGGGGTCGGTGACCTGGATATTGCCCCGGAATCCGGAGCGGGACCCGCTGGTGAACACGATCTCGCCACGGAGACTGGCGGTGGCGTCCGACACGGGCAGGCTGCTCGCATCGGCATAGGGCGCCTGGCTGGAGGCGAACGCTCCCACGTAGACACGCCCGCCGGTACTCGCCGATCCACTCGGGATGGGCACAATGGATGGGTCCATCACACCCGCGTCGCGCTGTGCGTCGATGCGTGTGAACTCGCCGATGTAGTCGCTCCCCGCGTGGGTCGGGTCGCCGGTGACGGCGTCCATGCCGATGGCGCCGCAGTGACCTGCGGTCACCATCATGTGGTGGTTATACAGGTCAACCACGGAGAAGCCAGACGTGCATCCCCCGCCCAGGGCGGCCACGAAGAAGGCCGCGCCGCCCCAGAACGGCGAGGTGTCGTGGTAGCGGTCATACATCGGCATCGGCGCCTCACCCTGGTGCACTTCCAGGTGGATGGGGCTGGCCGGGGCGGCCGGAGCGACCCCTGCGGTGCGTCGCAGGGTCACGTCGAGTCCGCTTGCGTCGGGCAAAAGGCCGATCTCGGCCAGCTGACCCGGGGGCGTTTCCCGGCCGATCCGGTCCTGTTCTAACAACAACTCCCGCTCCGAGTAGCGGGCTGGGAGAACCTCCACCGGGACCGTGCGCCGGAGTTGGTCGATGAGCTGCCCGACCCGCTCGGGCAAGAGCCCCTTCCAGTAGACCTTTACGGCGCGGTCGAGCGGGTTGGCGCTGATCGAGCCGAGCTGGTCCCCGCCCGCGGCCGCTGCCGCGTCGACGATCGCGATCGCGGCGTCGTGCAGTTCGGACTGGACGGTGAACACTTCCCGCCAGGAGCCGTAGCCGTCGGGGACCGGGTCGCTGATGACGACGGGCCGATTTTCGACCGGCTTGTCGTCGGCGGGGTCGGCCATCGCGGCCGACTGCCCGCCCAGCATCGTCGCGGTGAGGGCCAGCGCGCCGACAGAGATGAGAGTCCGACGTAACACGGACATGATCTTTCTCCTTTTTCATGAGACGGTCTGTCTTTCATAAGACAGTGTGTACTTCATTGGGCATATCGTCAATGGAATGTAGGGTGTCCAGGTATGAATACGCGTAAGTACGAGCAGCGTCTGCGGGCCGATACGGCCGCGGAGAACCGCCGCCGGATCCTGCAGGCCGCCTACGACCGGTTGCGTGAGGCGCCGTCCGAGCCGCTCAGCCTGGACAAGGTGGCGAACAAGGCTCGGGTCGCCCGGTCCACCATCTATGTGATCTTCGAGTCGCGGGCCGGGTTGTTCGACGCGGTGTTCCGCGATCTTTTGGACCGGGCCGGGTTCGACCGCATCGTCACCGCGGTGGCCCACCACGACGCGGGCGAGCACCTGCGCGGCAGCCTGCGCGCCGGCGCCCACGTGTACGCGGCCGAACGTGGTGTGGTGCGCGCGATCTATTCGATGGCCGCGCTCCATGCCGACGCCCTGGCCGACACCGTCCGGCACGATGAGGTCGGACGCGCCGAAGGCATGCGCCATCTGGCCCAGCGCCTGGCCGACCAGAACCTGCTCCGGGCCGACATCACCGTCCAGGAGGCCACCGACATCCTGTACGTGATCAGCAGCTTCGACACCTTCGACCTGCTGTTCACCGGCCGCGGCCTGGCAGCCGACGAGGTCGCCGACCGGCTGATCGCCATGGCAGAAAGTGCGCTGGTTCACCAGGTCGGCCAGCCGCGGTAGCGGACGGTCGGCGGTGGGCGCTCAGCGCGGGGCTCGGCCGTGGCCGGGTCAGGCGGCCAGCAGAGTTGGCCCTCAAGCCACGCCCAATTCCCGCCCCGATGAGCCGGTGCGCGAACTGCGGCTCAGACCCGCCGCAGCCACGCTCTGGGCTCCCTTCCTCCATGTGGGCGGATGAAGGGAGCCCGGGTTACCGCGTTAGTTCAGGTAGGGGCCGGTCGTGCCGACCTTGCCGACGGTTGAGTTCAGTACGTACGTCCGGAGGTTGCCCTTGCCGGACAGTGGGATGGTGCGGGAACCGGTGGTGACGGTTTTCACGTCGCCGGTGATGGCGTCGGTGCAGGTGCCGTTGGAGATGCCGGTGAAGGTGGCCGGGCCGGAGATTGTCACTAGGACGAAGCTGTCGGTGGGGCCTTCGGTGAAGCGGCGTTTGAAGGCCATTTGGCCGGTGACGCCCTGGGTGGAGTACTGGCCTTTCTGGAGGGCGGGGACGGCGCGGCGGAGCTGGTTGAGGCGTTGGACGTGTTTGGCCAGGGGGTGGGAGAGGGTGGTCGCGACTGGTCCGGAGGCGGCGGAGACCACGCCGAAGTCGGTGGTGGTGATGGTTCCGGAGAGTTTCTCGCCGTAGTAGGCGCGGCCGGTTGTGGCCAAGGGGGCAGGTGGGGCCGCAGTCGATGGGCTTGCCTGCCTGGAATTCGATTTCTGAGCCGTAGTAGAGGGTGGGATGCCGCGGAAGGTCCACATCAGGGACATGTTCTCGGCCCAGGCGTCGGTGCCGCCGGCGTAGCGGACGGTGGACTTGTTGGGGCCGTAGTCGTGGGAGTCGACGTAGACGGTGTTGTAGGTGGCGTCGTTGTAGCTGTCGTCGGAGTCGCGGCCGTTGTTGAAGGCGTTGGCGGCCTCGCCGAAGTTCATGTGCATGCGCATGTCGATGACGTTCATGCCGGAGAACTTGGCGTGGTCGGGGGCGTGGTAGGTGTTGCCGTTCAGGAAGGCGTTGTCGCTGGTGGGCTGGCCTGCGGGGCCCAGCAGGTTCTCGTAGTCGTATTGCTCGATGGCGGCTTTCACGTCGTCGGGGTCGTAGGTCTGGCGTTCCTTCCAGGTGAAGAACTGGGCGGAGTGGTTGACGGAGCCGCGGTTCCATTTGTCGTGGACGAAGGCGGCCACCTCGCCGAAGACGTAGAAGTCGGCGGCTTTCTCGGGGCCGAACTTCTCGGTGGCGTGCTGGCGCAGGGCGGGGAGGAAGCGGCGGTTCCAGGTGTTGCGCGGGATGTGCACGGCGGTGTCGCGGAAGCCGTCCACGCCCATGTCGATGAACTTGTTGTAGACGTCGATCAGGTAGTTCTGGACGGCGGGGCTTTCGGTGTTGAAGTCGGCCAGGTCGTCGTGGAGCCAACAGCTGCGGGCGTCCTCGCCTCTCAGTTGCCGATCCAGTACTGAGGATAGAAGATAACTTCAGGGGCCAATGGAGGGTGATCCATGGTCAAGTTGTCCGCACTCGATCCCGGCTACGTGCCCGTGGTCTCTTACGCTCGCATCTCCGCCGACAAGACACGCGACGGACATGGCGTCAAGGATCAGCACAAGATCAATCGTCGGACTGCGGCTAAGCATGGGTGGACGATAGTTCACGAATTCACGGACAACGACAAATCCGCAGCAAAGATCAAGGTCATACGTGACGACTTGAGGCCATGCTGAAAGCGCTTCGGGCCGGGCAACTAAATAATGGCACGCCGGTACGTGGGGTCATTGTCTGGGTTGCGGATCGCCTCGTGCGACACCCGGGTGATTGCGAGCGCTTCGTTGATGCTTTCACGTATAACGAGGGCTTTGTTTATGCAGACGAAGATAGGGTGCTAGATCTCTACAACGAAGACGTTGAAGATGCTGGGCTAATGGCTGCGGTTCAGGCCAGAAAGGAAGTACGGGAGATCCAACGTCGTGTCCGCCAGGCCCATCGGCGTCGGGCTGAGGCTGGTATTCCGGTCGGAGGGCCCAGACCGTTCGGCTGGAAGGAAGATCGCCGAACGCTCGAACCTGTCGAGGCGAAGCTCATCAGTGATGCAGTCGATAAGTTTATCGCGGGGCAATCCAGGGCTTCTATCGCCACTGAGTGGAATCGCGCTGGCGTACGTACGCCGCAAGGTAATCTATGGAAGCCGAACAGTGTGCGGCAAGTAACTTACAGCGCGCGCATTTGCGGCTGGCGTGAGCTAGACGGGGAGTTAGTGCGTGACGATAGCGGGGACCCCGTCGTCGGTGAATGGGCAGGCATCGTCACGCCTGAAAATGGCTGGCAGTGCGCGAGATCCTTGCTGCACGTGCGGGGAAGCGCGTCGATGCGTCGGGTAACGTGATCGGCGACCTTCCTCGTGATCATCGCGATCCCTCGCATCTGCTCACTGGGATACTACGCTGCGGAAAGCCGAAAGACGGCGGGGGTGCCTGTGACAGCCGCCTACGGGTGAAGACCTACACCGACGGAAAGGTTTTTCGCTACGTCTGTCAGTCGCCATCCGCTGGTGGCTGTTCGGGCGTAGGGCGTCGTGGGGACCTGGTCGACCACTTCATATCGGAACTCGTTTTGCACAAAATGGAAGAAGTGCAATTCGCTCAGTCCGAAGGAGTCGAGTGGTCCTATGAACAGGAATATCGGGAGGCCACTGAGCGGCTGGAAGAGTTTACCGATAAGTGGATCGCCGCGGAATTCTCGAATGATCATTATTATCGAGTCCTCCCCAAGCTTCAAAAGAAATCCGTCGCCTAAGGTCCGAAAGGGCGAAGTTCGAGGCTGTGGCGGAACGGCGGCAGAGTCGGCTAACCATTGATGTCGCCGATCTGCGCCGCCGCTGGTATCTACCGGTAGAGGAGGGCGGTATGCCGATTTCGTTGAAACGCGCTCACATCCGGGAAGCGCTACACGCTGTGATCGTCCTTCCAAGTGGAAAACTGGGCAGGGTGCCGTTCAATCCTGATCTGCTCGTGCCTATCTGGCGTGAGTGATACGGCGGCGCACCGATTGATAGGTGAGGGCCTGCCCCGGGCCAGGTCAGGGCGCCCGGGACAGGAGCGTGCGCGTCAGCGCCAGGTGTCGGTGCGCGTCACGGTCGAGCCGGACGGGGTGGTGAAGGTGCGGTTGGCGCCGCTCTCCCAGGTCACCGTGCCGTCGCTGTTCTTCTTGAGGTACTTGTACTCGACCGCGGTGCTCGCGGGCAGGGTGAGCGTGGCCGACCAGACGGGGTAGGCCGTCGCCGAGAGCGGGATCGCGTTGGCCGGGTTCCACGCGCCGAGCGCGCCCAGGTTGCCGACCAGGAACACGTTCTGCCCCCACGCGGTGGTGGCGGTGGCGCTGAAGGTGGCGGACACGGATCCATTGGACTCGCACGGGTTGCCGGCTGTCACCGTCCCGCCGCTGACCCGGCTGACGCCGGCGCCGATGGTGTAGTCGTTTCCGCCGTTGTTGTCCCAGGTCCCCGAGCCGTTGTTGAACGCGGCCTTCAGGCTGGTCGCCGCTGCGAGGTTGATGGTCTTCTTCTTCCATCCGGTGCAGGCGGTCTCATCCATGGCGACGCCCGGTACGGCCGTCCAGGACCCGCCCGACGGCTGATAGTGGATGTTCGCCGTGGTCCACGAGGTGCCGTAGTAGATGGTAGCGGTGTTGCTCCCGGTAGGAGTGGGGGAGGGGGTGGCCGTGGTGCCGACCCGGATGGCGACCGCGGACTTGGCGGGCACGTTGACGCTCGCCGTCCCGTCCCCGGCCACGGTCACCGTGCCCGTTCCGGCCACGTTCGAGTACGTCCCGGCGGGCAGCCCCGTCGTGAACGTCCGGCTGAGCGCGGACCCCGAATTGTTGATCGACACCCAGCCCTGGGAACCCCGGCTGAACGCGATGACGTTGTCGCCGTTGTCCCACCAGTTGCCGACCGAGGTGCCCTCGACCGCCCGGTAGAAGCCCACCATGCCGGACATCTGCCGATGGAAGCAGGTCCACTGGCCGTTGCCGCAGTCGGTGTCGGTGACGAAGCCGCTGCCGTTGTGCGGCGGCCCCGCCTCACTGTCCGACCAGGTGAAGCCGGAGAAGACCCGGGGGAGACCGTAGGGCCAGCTCAACAGGAAGACGTTGGCGAGCAGGTAGGTGTCGCCGTACTTGTAGTTGAGCGTGGAGCCGTTGCGTTCGGTGTCGTGGTTGTCGATGAACGTGACGGCCTTGTCGCTGGGCACCGACAGGCCCCAGCTCGCCCCGAACGTGGACAGCCACCTGATCTGCCCGGTGAACTGCTCCTTCATCTTGCGGCCGTACACGAACTCGTGCACGTCGCCGATGCCCGTGTACTGGCTGGGCTGGATCGGCTCGCCCGCGCCGTAGATCACCTCCTGATGGATGTACGGCGACCCGGTCAGCCTCGCCTTGATGGCCGCCAGATCGGCGGGGTTGATGTGTTTCGCCCCGTCGATCCGGAAACCGTCCACGCCGAGCGCGGTCAGCCGGTTGAGGTAGCCCGCGATCTGGTCGCGCACGTACTCCGAGCCGGTGTTGAGGTCCGACAGGCTGACCAGCTCGCAGTTCTGCACCCGCCAGGCGTCGTTGGTGTAGTCGGAGCCGTTGATCACGCACGGGGTGTGGAAGTCGGCCGCGGAGTAGAGGCCGGGGTAGTCGTACTTGCTGAAGGAGTAGCCGCCGTAGCTGGTCGCGCCCTGGCCGGTCATGTGGTTGATGACCGCGTCGGCGTGCACCTTGACCCCGGCCGCGTGGCAGGCGTCCACCATCGCCCTGAACTGGGCCTCAGTGCCGAACTTGCTGGTCAGGGTGTAGCGGGCGGGCTGGTAGATGTCCCACCAGACGGCGCCGCCGCGGGACATGGAGTCGTTGGGCGGGGAGACCTGGACGGCCCCGTACCCGGCGGGGCCGAGCACGTCGGTGCACTCGCGTGCCACCGAGTTCCAGTTCCAGCTCCAGAGCTTGACGATCGGGCCGTAGCCGGCGGGAGCGGCCTCGGCGCGGGGGATGATCACGATCATGGCCGCGATCAGGCTTGATGCGATCGCGATCAGGGTTTTGTATCGTCTCATCGGGGCCTTCTTCTTGCGTGGAGGGATACCCGGCTCGGGTCCGGGTGGTTACGACACCCGGACCCGACTTATCGCTTAGACCGGCTGCACGAACACCGCCACTGTCCGGGCGGGGACCGTGAACGTGCCGGTCGTCCCGTCGAAGGCCGACTGCCTGACGATCGCGTCGCCGGAGGCGGCCTGGACGGGGTGGAGCGTGACCGTGGCCCCGGCGAGCGCGGCAACGGTCTGCTGCCTGGCCTGCGAGGTCGCGTTGAAGACGACGGTGATCGACTTCCAGCGCGGGTCGACGCCGGCGGCGTCCAGGCGCATCGTGATGACACCCGGGGTCGCCGCGGCGGGGAACGTCAGCCGGTTCTGGATCTCGGCCAGGGAGCCGAGCGCGAACGCCGGCGACGAGGAGCGGATCTTCAGGAGCTCGCCGAACCTGGCCCGCGAGGCGTTGATCGCCGCGCAGTCCGCCTTGAGCGCCGGATCGGCCAGCAGCGGCTTCGCGTAGGGCCATTTGGCCTCGTTGTCGGCCTTGGGCGGCAGCCCGGCGCCGAAGCCGTTGCCCTGGGCGCAGTCCCACAGCAGCCGGTTGAACCAGTCGCCGGAGTCGTAGGAGTTGCGGTCCAGCGACTTGGAGCGCAGCCGCTCGGCGCCCGCGTGCAGGAACGCGGTGCTCTGCGACAACATCACGGTGGCCAGCGAGAGCGACTGCATCCTGACCCGGTCGGCCATCGGCGTGCCCGGGGGCAGCTTGTAGGCGAGCGCGTCGTAGAGGGTCTCGTTGTCGTGCGCGTCCACGTAGGTGACCGTGTCGCGCGGGGCGGCGGCGTACCCGGCGGGGGAGCCGTTGTAGGAGACCTCCGAGCCCTTCTTCCCGGAGGGCAGCACGTAGTCCTTCAGGTTGCCGGTGAGGCCGACCATGATCAGCTCTTCGGCGTTGGACAGCTGCGGGCCCGGCGAATCGGCCAGGCCGGAACCGAAGCCGCGGATGCCGGGGTCGGCGTCGAACGGCCCCCCGCCGCGTACGGCGTCCCGCAGCCGGTCGCTGAACGTGCCGATCCCCGTCCCGGCCAGGTTGCCCTGGGTGGCCTGGACGAAGCGGGCGTCGTTGGCGACCTCCCCGAAGTTCCAGCCCTCGCCGTACAGCAGGATGGCCTTACCGTCCACCCCGTCCTTGGCGCGGGTCAGCGCGTCCAGGGCCTGCCGGACGGCGAGCATGTTGGCCTTCGGGTGGTGGCCCATCAGGTCGAACCGGAACCCGTCCACCTTGTACGCCTTCGCCCACGTGACCACCGAGTCCACGACGAGCTTGCCCATCATGGCGTGCTCGGGCGCGGTGTTGGCGCAGCAGGTGGAGTTGGCCACCGTGCCGTCCTCCAGCAGCCGCTGGTAGTAGCCCGGCACGATCCGGTCGAGCACGCTGCCGTCGGCCTGTCCGGCGGCGTGGGTGTGGTTGTAGACCACGTCCATGACCACCCGGAGCCCGGCCTTGTTGAGGCCTTGCACCATGCCCCGGAACTCCTTGATCCGCCCGGACCCCTCGGGGTCGGTGGCGTAGGAGCCCTCGGGCACGGTGTAGTGCAGCGGGTCGTATCCCCAGTTGAAGGAGTCCCTGGCGGCGGTCGCGGTGACGCAGGCCTGCTGCTGCTCGGAGTCGGCGGGCATGGAGGCGAGGTCGCACGCCGGTTCGGTCCGGTCGGCCTTGCGCTCGGGCACGGTCGCGAAGTCGAACACGGGCAGCAGGTGCACGTGGGTGAGGCCGTCGGCGGCGAGCTTCCTGAGCTCCTTCATGCCGGCGCCGTCGCCGGTGAACGCCTTGTAGGTGCCGCGCTCGGCCGCCGGGACGCTGGCGTCCGAGGCGGAGAAGTCGCGGACGTGGAGCTCGTAGATGGACGCCGTGTCCTGCCGGACCGCGGCGGGTTTGGCGAGGTTGTCCCAGCCGGACGGTTTGACCGCCGAGCCGTCCAGGCGGACCAGCTGGCTGCGCTTGCCGTCGGTGGAGACCGACAGGCCGTAGGGGTCGGTCACCTCGTTGGTGACCAGGGTTCCGCCCGCGACGACCGTGACCAGGTAGGTGTAGTAGCGGCCGTACCAGGTGGGCAGGCCGGTGACCGACCAGACGCCGGTCGCGTCGTCGCGCCGCATCGGCACGGTCTGGTTCTGGAGTTTGAGCTCAACCTTCTGCGCGGTCGGCGCCCACACCGACAACTTCGGCAGCACGCCGCCGGTCGGGCCCAGGTCGCCGGCGGCGGCCGGGGCGTAGACGTCGTCCAGCACGCCCGGGATCTGTACGCCGGTCGCGGTCAGCAGGCCGCCGGAGGGATCCCGCTCGATCGCCGCCAGCTGGGCCCGCAACGCGGCTCTGACCAGGTCGGCGTCCCGGGGATCCACGGTGAGTGCGCCGTAGTCCTTCAGGTGCGGCCACTTGGCCTTCTGCGCGTCGGTCAGCGTGCCCGGCGTGAGCCGGATCAGGTGGATGTCGCCGGTCAGGTCGCCCTTCTGGTCGTCGTAGGCGATGTCCGCCTTCGGGGAGTACGCGAGGGCGTATCTCGACGAAGCGGACGTCTTGCCCTTCCAGGCCACCGTCGTCCGGTTTAACCAGTGCGCGGTGGACTTGGTCAGGTCGGCGTCCGCGCCGGCGCCCGGCGGCTGCGGCAGCACGAAGCCCTCCTTCTGCGACAGCTTCCAGACCTCGTTGCCGTTGACCGTCAGATCGACGGCCTGGTCGGCGGGCTGGTCCTTCTCGTCGCCCTTGTGCAGGATCCAGCCGATCGATTTCGCGTCCGGCTTGAGCGGCACCCGGAAGTAGGGGCCGAATTCGTCCGTACCCGCCGGTTGGATCGGGTTACCCCAGTCGACCGTGCCCTCGATGTCCCCCCAGGCGTGCAGGCCCCAGCCGGTATAGGACTTGTCAGGGCGGTTGTAGTGGAGGATGAGGGTGTTCTGGGCGGCGGCCAGGGTCGGGTGCAGGATGGCCGAGCCCGCGTTCACGTACGCGTCGGACTGCGTCGCCGCCACGAACGCGCGGTCGCCGCCGTCCTTCTCGTCGCCCTTGTGGATGATGAAGTTGAGCGGAGGAGCGGCTTCATTGAGCGGGACCTTCCAGAACGCGCCGTAAGCATCCACGCCGTCCGGCATTCGCGGCGAGGTCCAGTCGGTGGGCTCGCTGACGGCGTCGCCCCATAGGTGCAGGCCCCAGCCGTCGTAGCTCGCGTCCGGGCGGTTGTAGTGGATCGTGGCGTAGCCCTGGGCCGCCGCGCGGGAGCCGTACACGTCGGGTTCGCCCTGGACCAGCCAGACCTCGCCGGTCTGCTGGGGGTTGAGCAGGCGGTCGCCGCCGTCCTTCTCGTCCCCCTTGTGGGTGATCAGGCCGACGCTGGACGCGCCCGGCTTGAGCTTGATCCAGGCGAACCGGCCGAAGGAGTCCTCGCCCTCCAGCGCGACCGGCGAGCCCCACTCGACGACCTGGTCGATGTCGCCCCAGGCGTGCAGGCCCCAGCCGTCGTAGCCGTCGGTTCGCTGGTAGTGCACGACCAGGTAGTCCCGCTTGACCGTGCCGCCGCCGGGTATCTGCGGCTCCGGCGCCACCGTCGCGGACGCGCCCGCCGAGGCGACCCGCCCCGCCGAGTCCTTCACGACCGCCTTGTACGCGACGACGGTCCCCGCCGCGATCCCGCTCAGGTCATGAAATATCCGGAATGTACGGCCGTTGGGGGCGTCGTCGGTGCCGAGGACCTTCCACGGGCCGTTGCCGATCTTGGCGGCGAAGGTGACCTGGTCGAAGCCGGTGCCCGGCACGTCCGCCGTGACCGGCACGCGGCCGTCCTCGGCGGTGCCCCTGATCTCCGTGCCGGGCAGCGTGATCGACACCGCCGGAGCGGCGGCGGGAGTGCCCAGCTTGGCGTTGGCCTTCAGGACCACCGCGCCCAGCGCCGGGACGTTCACCGCGACCTTGGCGTCCGCGCCGGAGGTCACCGCGCCGGTCCCGCCGTAGACGGTGGTGAATCCCGCGTTCGCGGTATAAGTCGGGACCTGGACCGTGGCCGCCGTCGTGGCGCTGTTCACCGCGACCACGTACTCGACCTGCTCCTTGGCCCCGATCCGGGAGAACGCGTACACGTTGCCCTCGGCCAGCCGCTGGATCTGCGCGCCGTCCGCGAGCGCCGGATGCCGGTCACGCAGCTTCGCCAGCGCCGCGATCGACTGGTACAGCGGATGCGTGGTGACGAAGTTGTCCGCCGCGTGCGTCGCGGTCGTGCCGATCAGGTCGTCGTCCAGGTAGTCCGCCGTCTGGGAGGCGAACATCGGCGCCCGCGCGTCCTTGTCGCCGCCCGCGCCGGTGAAGCCCTGCTCGTCGCCGTAGTAGACGACCGGCTGGCCCCGGGTGAGATACATCAGCCGGTGTGCGAGCGTGTCCCGCGCGAGCAGTTCGGAGTCCGGAGCGCCCGGTTTGTCGGCCTTGATGAACGAGCCGATCCGGCCCATGTCGTGGTTGCCCAGGAAGGTCGGCAGCGACGCCGAGTTGGAGTCCGCGTCGAGGTAGTAGTCGTCGGCCGCGTACAGGCCCGCGAGCCCCGACGCGGGCGCGCCACCGGCGAACGAGCGCGCGTTCTCCTGGAAGGCGAAGTCCAGCGTCGCGTCCATGCCGCCCTTGGTGGTGAACCGCGACGCGTACGCCACATCGCTGCTGAACACCTCCCCGAACATGAAGAACTTCTCGTTCCCCAGCCTGGCCGCGTAACCGTGCAGCGCCGGGGTGAACCGCTGCCAGAACTCCATGTTCACGTGCTTGGCGGTGTCGATCCGGAAACCGTCGACGCCCGCGTCCTTCACCCACGTCTGGTAGATGTCGATCATGCCCTTGACCACCTCGGGACGCTCGGTCCACAGGTCGTCCAGGCCGAAGAAGTCGCCGTACTCGGAGTTCTCGCCGGTGAAGGTGGAGTCGCCCCGGTTGTGGTACATCAGCGGGTCGTTCAGCCAGGCCGGGACCTTCGAATTCGCGGTCACCACCGGCGTGTACGGGAACGACTCGGCGTTCACCTTCGGGAAGGTGTCCTTCAGCGCGTACGCGCGATCGTCGAAGGCGGTGCCGTCGGTCGCCACGTACGGGTAGGGGCCCTTGCCCCGGTAGGAGTAGGTCTTCTCCTGGTTGTCGATGATGTCGGCGGTGTGGTTGGTGATGATGTCGAAGAAGACCTTCATGCCCCGCTTGTGCGCCTCCTTGACCAGGCGCTTCATGTCGGCGTTGGAGCCGAGATGCGGGTCGATCCGGGTGAAGTCGGTGATCCAGTAGCCGTGGTATCCGGCGCTCACGTCGTTCCCGCTGCCCTGGACCGGGCGGTTCTTGAACGAGGGGGTCAGCCAGATCGCGGTGCTGCCCAGGCCCTTCACGTAGTCCAGCTCGCCGATCAGGCCCGCCAGGTCGCCGCCCTGGTAGAAGCCCTTGTCCGCGGGGTCGAAGCCGGTCTTCAGCCGGTCGCCGGTCAGGCCGCCGCGGTCGTTGCCGGGGTCGCCGTTGGCGAAACGGTCGGTCATCGCGAAGTAGAGCCGCTCCCGGGACAGGTCGGCGCGGAGCGCGTCCCCGGCGAGCTGGGCGTCACCCGGCTGCGCGGAACGGCTGACCGCCGACACCACCGGATCGGCTAAGTGTAATAATCCGGATAAACCGGATAAAGCGGCAGATGAGGGGACCGCGAGGGACACGGGGGTGACCGTGGCGAGCAACGCCGTCGCGACGACGGCGGCCGCCCGGCGAAGCCGCGCGGATGTCGCGGGCCGTGGGGGGTGCATCGGGGGTGCCTCCACGGAATCTTGTCTTGAGTCTTGTTTCTGGGGTGTTGCCCGGAAGTTACTCAAGCTGCCGCTCGGATGCAATCCTTTGCTGAAATTTCATGCAAGAACGACAGTTTTCGGGAATCGGGGAGAAGCGGGGGGCGGGCGGCCCGGAACAGCCGTACGAACCGGACCTTGCACGCACAACCGCTTTATGCTGGACATCTCCCCGGAACATCGCCGAAACGTGGCTACGGCACTGTGGAGCCACACAGCGCGTGGTCACGCGGCTGTGGGAGGAGAGGTGATCGACGTGCTGTTGCGGCTACGGGTGTCGCTGCCGGATCGGCCCGGCGTGCTGGGCCAGGTGGCTCGCGCGTTCGGCGTGATGGGCGCGGACATCCTCCAGGTCACCGTGCTGGAACGGGAGGCCGGGCGGGCCGTCGACGACTTCACCGTCTCCTGGTCGGCGATCTTCAGCGCCGCCGAGCTGAGCGAGCGCATCTCGGTCGTGCCGGGCGTGCGGGTCGAGGCGGCCTGGCCGACCAGGGAACTGCCCGGCGCCAACCCCGACTACGACCTGCTCGGCCATATCGCGGCCGATCCCAGCCGTGCGGTGATCACCCTGGTCGACGCGGTGCCCGACCTGGTCAGCGCGGAATGGGCGGTCGCGCTCGACGCGGTCACCGGCGATGTGATGCACGGCAGCTCGCAGGCTCCCGAGGAGATGCCCGCCGCGAAGTTCACCGCGATCCGGCCGACCGTGCACAGCGAGGGCGCGCTGCACCTGGCCAGCGTGCCGGTCGAGGACGTGCATCTGGTGGTGGCCCGCCGGGAGGGACCGGCCTTCCACAAGGCCGAGCTGGACCGCGTCGCCCGGCTGGTGGACGTGGTCTCGGTGCTGACGCACGCCAGCGCGCAGCGGGCGTGACTACCTGCGGGGCGGGTCGATCCTGGCGCCCGACTGGGTGAACAGCATCAGGCGGGAGACATCCACGGCGACCCGGGCGTGCTCGCCGGCCTTCCAGAAGGGGCGCGAGCCGAGCCGTACGATCAGGTCGGCCCGGCGGTGCGAGCCGCTGCCGAGCGCGGCGGCGGCCGCCGACTGCACCGACTCGCCCTGCGCGAACTCCTGCTCGGCCGGGCCGAGCAGGCGGCGCATCATCGACCGCGCCTTCCCGCCGCCGTTCCCGTGGCCGTTGGCGTATCCGTTGCGGGTCCGCGGATCCGGCGGTTCCGGTACGGCCACCGCCGGGATGCCCGCCTCCACGTAGGCCAGCCACTCGTGCCCGTGGTACTCCAGGGTCCGCACCCGGCCCATGAACGAGGGGCCGTCCATCTTCTCCGGCATCGGCGCGAGCGCGTCCGGGCGGATGCCGACGATGATCTGGCTGCCGGTGTGTTGTGACACCGCGTAAGCGCGTGGATCGGTCCAGGGCATCGTGATCTGGTGCGTACCGAAGTCAAGGAGTATGAACTGGTTCTGTGGTGTACGCACCGTAGCCGCCAGCAGGTTGAGCTGCTGGGAGCTGAGGAAGGCCGCGGTGAACGCGGTGGCCGGGTCGTTGTAGACCTGGGCGGGGGTGCCGATGTCCTGCAGCACGCCCCGGTTCATGATGGCGATCCGGTCGGCGAGCGTGAGCGCCTCGACCTGATCGTGCGTGACGTAGATGGTGGTGACGCCCAGAGCGCGCACCAGGGACGAGATCTCCATGCGTAACTCGGTGCGCATGCCCGCGTCCAGGTTGGACAGCGGCTCGTCCATCAGGAACAGGGACGGCTGGCGCACGATCGCCCGGCCCATCGCGACCCGCTGGCGCTGGCCACCGGAGAGCGTTCCAGGCCGCCGATCCAAAGTCTCGTCGATGTGCAGGGCCTTCGACAGCTCGATGACCCGTTCCTTGACCACGGCCGGATCCGCCTTGGCGATCTCCAGCGGGAAGGAGAGGTTGCCGCGGACCGTGCGGTGCGGGTAGAGGGCGCCGTTCTGGAACACCATCGCCACGTCCCGATCCCGGGGGGCCAGATGGTTGGCGATCTTGCCGCCGAGCCAGAGATCGCCGCCGGTGATCTCCTCAAGGCCGGCGATCATGCGCAGCAGGGTCGATTTGCCGCATCCGGAAGGGCCGAGCAGGACCAGGAGTTCACCGTCATCGGCACGCAGGTTCATCCGGTCGACCGCGAGGTACCCACCCGGGTACACCTTGGTCACGTTGTCGAGGACGACCGTGCTCATGCCTGCTCCTCGCCTGGCGGCACGGATGTGCTCGTGCACTGTACGCGGGCCGTCATGCCTCGCGAGCGGCGCTCGATCATGGAAACTCGTTCCTCCGGGCGCGCAGTGCCCGGATCCCGCCATGTCAGTTGTGATTGATGAGGTAGTACATCGTGTCGGCACGGTCCATGTCCATACATGCCATGAAAAATAGGGAACGCACCGGTTACTGCGGTGTTGCGGGGTCTTGACACATCCCTATTGGCCTTTACTGACAACGAATACCGGAGTGCCGAAAGGGCGAAATATCGTCCAATCATGGGACGTTCCCAGGTCACAGTGTCGCATCGACGGGTTGGCAGGGTTTGCGGCAACTTTCTGTAAGGTCTTTCATGTTGATGAGATGACCTTCGCGACAATCGGGGACCCCAAGATGAGCGCACTCTCGCCTGACGTCCTGCCCGCCGAGCCGGTCCCGGCGACCCGCTGGTGGCGCGACGCCGTGATCTACCAGGTGTACGTGCGAAGCTTCGCCGACGGCAACGGCGACGGGATCGGCGACCTGCTCGGCGTCCGCAGCCGGCTGCGCTACCTGGCCGACCTGGGCGTCGACGCGATCTGGCTGACGCCGTTCTACCCGTCCCCGATGGCCGACTTCGGCTACGACGTGGCCGACTACCGGGGCGTCGACCCGGTCTTCGGCTCGCTGGAGGACGCCAGGGCGCTGATCGAGGACGCGCACGCGCTCGGGCTGCGGATCATCGTGGACGTGGTGCCCAACCACACCTCCGACCGGCACGCCTGGTTCGAGGCCGCCGTCCAGGCCGGGCCCGGGTCGCCGGAACGCGAGCGCTACATCTTCCGCGACGGTGACGAGCCCCCCAACGACTGGGAGTCGATCTTCGGTGGTCCCGCCTGGACCCAGCTGCCGGACGGGCAGTGGTATCTGCACCTGTTCGCCCCGCAGCAGCCCGACCTCAACTGGGCGCACCCCGAGGTGCACGCCGAGTTCGCCGACGTGCTGCGGTTCTGGCTCGACCTGGGCGTGGACGGATTCCGGATCGACGTCGCGCACGGCATGGTCAAGGCCGAGGGGCTGCCCGACGTGGGCTACTCGGGGCAGGCGCGGATGATCGGCACCCAGGTCGTGCCGTACTTCGACCAGGAGGGCGTGCACGAGATCCACCGCTCCTGGCGGCGGATCCTGGACGGCTACCCGGGCGAGCGCATCGGCGTCGCCGAGGCCTGGGCGCCCACGCCGCAGCGCCTGGCCAACTACGTCCGCCCCGACGAGCTGCACCAGGCGTTCAACTTCCACTTCCTGAACACCCCCTGGGACGCCGAGCGGTTCCGGCACGTGATCGAGGTGTCGCTGGAGACGGTCGCGCTGGTCGGCGCCCCCGCCACCTGGGTGCTCTCCAACCACGACGTCAAGCGCCACGTGACCCGCTACGGCGGCGGCGCCGCCGGCCTGGCCCGCGCCAAGGCCGCCGCCCTGCTGATGCTGGCGCTGCCCGGCTCCAGCTACGTCTACCAGGGTGAGGAACTCGGCCTGCCGGAGGTGCTCGACCTGCCCGAGGAGGTGCTCCGCGACCCGCAGCGGCTGCGCGACGCCGAGAGCGGCCGGGACGGCTGCCGGGTCCCGCTCCCGTGGAGCGCCACCGGCGAGCCGCCGTTCGGCTTCTCCCCGCCCGGCATCACCGAGACCTGGCTCCCGGTCCCGTCCGCCTGGCGCGACCTGGCCGTGGAGACCCAGCTCGACGACCCGGACTCGATCCTCAGCCTCTACACCCGGGCGCTGGCCATCAGGAAGGACCACCCGGCGCTCGGCGACGGCACCCTCACCTGGCGCCCGTCCCCGGACGGCGTGCTCGCCTTCGATCGCGGCCCCGCGTTCCGGTGCCTGATGAACCTCACCGGTGACTGGATTGAGGTGAATCGTCCGGGCGAGCCGCTGCTTGTGAGTGCTAACCCATCAATTTCCGGCAATGTTGTACGGCTCGCTCCCGATTCGGCCACATGGTGGGCCGTGGAGAATGTCTAAAGTAACGGTCATGAACAACGCGCGGCTCTCCGACATCGCGGCCCAGGCAGGCGTCAGCGAAGCCACGGTAAGCCGTGTGCTCAACGGCAAGGCGGGGGTCTCGGCCGCCACCCGCCAGGCCGTGCTCACCGCGCTCGACCTGATGGGCTACGAGCGCCCCCAGCGGCTGCGGCAGCGCAGCAACGGCCTGATCGGCCTGGTCACCCCCGAACTGGACAACCCGATCTTCCCGGCCTTCGCCCAGGCCATCGAGAAGGCGCTCACCCAGCACGGGTACACGCCGATCCTGTGCACCCAGCTGCCCGGCGGCGCGCCCGAGGACGAGTTCACCGAGATGCTCATCGACCGGGGCGTCAGCGGCATCGTCTTCGTCTCCGGGCTGCACGCCGACACCACGGCCCGGATGGATCGTTACACCCGGCTGACCGACCGGGGCCTGCCGATCGTGCTGGTGGACGGCTACAACGAGACCATCCAGGCGCCGTTCATCTCGCCGGACGACCGGCTGGCCACCCGGCTGGCCGTGCAGCACCTGGTCGACCTCGGTCACGAGCGCATCGGCCTGGCCATCGGGCAGCGCCGGTTCGTGCCGGTGATCAGGAAGATCGAGGGCTTCCGGCAGACCATGGGGCAGCTGCTCGGCATCACCGACACCAGCGACCTGATCCAGCACTCGCTGTTCACCGTGGAGGGGGGTCAGGCCGCCGCCGGGGCGCTGATCGACCGCGGCTGCACCGGGCTGTTCTGCGCCAGCGACCTGATGGCCCTCGGCGCGGTCCGGGCCGCCAGGGAACGCGGCCTGTCGGTGCCCGGCGACGTCTCGGTGGTCGGCTTCGACGACTCGCCGCTGATCCCGTTCACCGACCCGCCGCTGACCACCGTGCGCAAGCCGATCGGCTCGATGGCCTCGGCCGCCGTGGAGACCCTGCTGGAGGTGATCGGCGGCACCCCCGCCAAGAACCTGGAGCTGGTCTTCCAGCCGGAGCTGGTCGTGCGCGGCTCCACCGGTTCCGGGCCGCTGGTCAACCGCTGACCCCGGCGGCCGGGAGCAGCATGGTGCCCCGGTTGTACCAGCCCTCGACGCCGCTCTTGTAGACCTGGGGGGTGTCGTAGCGGAACCACTTCAGGGCGTAGCCCGGGGTGAGGGCGTAGACGACGCCGTCCAGGGAGGTCACGTCCAGGTCGCCGATCCAGCCCTGGCCGTTGGGGCCGAGCCCGTCGCCTTCCCAGGTGTAGCCGCCGAGCGCGCTGTTCAGGTGCCGGAACCAGCGCAGGTCGCCGTTGGCGTCGATGGCGAAGACCACGCCCTGCCCGGTGGCGATCAGGCGGTCGTAGCCGCGCATGCCGCGCTTCACCAGCGAGCACGCGCCGTTGTCGGCCCAGGTGCCCGCGCCGAGATGCCGGTACCAGCACACCCCGCCGTCCTCCCGCAGGCCGTAGAAGACGTCGTACGCCCCCGTGAAGCTCTTGAACGAAGGTAGCCCGATCTTGATGAGCCTGCCGTCGCCCGCGTCCATCCGCCCGGACAGATAATCGAAGAGGAACATGCGCCCTTCGAAGTCGACCGCGTAGAGCGTGCCCGGATTTCCGGCGATAATCCAGACAAAACGCTGCCAGCCTTCGCCGACTTCGATTCCCGGCGGGTCGGACCATCGTTTCTCGCCCGTCTCGAATCCGAGATGCTGGAAACGGCGGAGGATTCCGTCCCGGTCGACGGCGAAGATCGTGCCCTTGCCGGTGTAGACGATCTTGCGCTGGTTCTGGAACAGCTCGGGTGCGGGCGCCTGCGCGTCCGAGTGTTGCAGGAAGGCGGGGATTCCGGCCAGCAGGGGGACCAGCACCGCGCCGCAGACCCACAGGATGATCTTCTGTTTGCCGGATTCCGTCGCCGAGGGCGCGCTGGAATTCGGGCGGACGCGGCGTTTCCTGCGATTCTGAACTGACATTCCCGCCTCGCTAGAGCATGGCTTTCGGAGTCAATGAAAGCCGAATGTCGTCCACCACGCGGGCCTGAATGGCAATTATTGAGAATTGTGGAGAATGCCCGGATATATGGAGAGGGCCCGTGACTTTCCCGGTTGGGAGTCACGGGCCCGATACCCATGATCGTGTTTCCGGGTTTCGGACACGAGCATGGCCGTCGGCCCAGCCGAGGGAGGATGGCATGGGCCGACGAGGTCTGGCGATCTATGGGAGTTGTAAGGCGGCGGCTTCCCCGGCGAGCTTCTCGATCCGGGCATAGTCGCCGGTCGCGAGCGCGTCCGCTGGGGTCAGCCAAGTGCCGCCGACGCATCCTACGTTAGGAAGGGCGAGATAGTCCCGCGCGATCTCCCTCCGGATCCCCCCGGTGGGACAGAACCGCACCCCCGGGAGCGGCCCGCCCAGCGCCTTCAGGTACGGCACGCCCCCCGCCGCCTCGGCCGGGAAGAACTTCATCTCCCGCAATCCGCGCTCGTACAGGCCGAGCACCTCCGAGGCGGTCGCCACGCCCGGCAGGAACGGCACGCCGCTCGCGCCCATCGCGTCGATCAGCGACGGCGTCGACCCGGGGGAGACCAGGAACCTGGAACCCGCCGCCACCGCCTTGGCGGCGTCGCCGGAGGCCAGGATCGTGCCCGCGCCGATCACCGCGTCCGGCACCTCGGCCGCGATCCGCCTGATCGACTCCAGCGCGGCCGGAGTCCGCAGCGTCACCTCGATCACCGGCAGGCCGCCCGCCACCAGCGCGCGCGCCAGCGGCACCGCGGTCGCCACGTCCTCGATCACGACGACCGGGATGACGGGGGCCAGGTCAAGAATCTCGCTCATACCATTTCCTCGATCACGGCCACCGGGATGGCGGGGGCCAGCCCGGGAATCTCGCTCATACCAGCTCCACGCTGCCCGCCCGCTGCGCCAGCCACGCCGTCGCGCCGGTCAGCGCGGGCTGCTCGGCCACGATCAGCGAGGTCGCGATCGGGCTCAGATAGTCCACCAGCGCCGGGCTGGTCTGCTCGAACCTGGTCCGGAACTCGCTGTCCTTGACCCGCGCCACGATCCTCGGCAGCACGCCGCCGCCCAGGTAGACCCCGCCGCGCGCGCCCATCGTCAGCGCCACGTTCCCGGCGAACCCGCCCAGCAGGGCCAGGAACACCTCGACCGTCTCCACCGACAGCGCGTCGTCGGCCGCCACGATCTCCGACGCCGTCTTGCGCCCCGCGCCGATGCCCCGGACCAGCGAGAGCCCCCGGTAGAGCCGGGGCAGCCCGGACCCGGACAGCAGGTGCTCGGCGTCCACATACGGCAGGCCGTCCGCGCGCAGCGCCCGGACGATCTCGAACTCCAGGTCGGTGACGCACGGGATGGACACGTGCCCGCCCTCGCCCGGCACCGGCACCCAGCCGGAGCCGGCCGGGACCAGACCGGCCACGCCGAGGCCCGTGCCCGGGCCGAGCACGGCCTTGACCATGCCCGCCGTCGGGGCGGGCCCGCCGAGCGGGGTGAGGTCGTCGCCGGCCAGGTGCGGCAGCGAGACCGCCAAGGCCTCGAAGTCGTTCAGCAGTTCCACCTGCGGGATGGGCAGTTCCCGGACGGAACCGCTCCAGGCCGCGTTGGTGAGGCGATAGGTGTCTCCTTTCACCGGTCCGGCGATCGCCAGGCACGCGGCCCCCGGCCGAACTCCGCCCGCATGGTCTGCGAGATAGGCGGCTACGGCATCGGCTAGGCCTTGTCGCTCGGCGACGTTCAGGACGGCCACCGATTCCGGCCGCGCGCCGGCCTGGGTGACGATTCCGAAACGTGCGTTGGTGCCGCCGATGTCGGCGACGAGCCAGGGGTAGCTCACTTAGAACCCTCCGAAGATGCTGGCACCGCGTTCCGCGGGTCCAACCGTACGACGGAAGGCGGCAAAAAGCTCGCGCCCGGTTCCAGCCCATTTGTCGGCCGGGGGCGGGGAACCGGCCGGCGTCCGTCCCGACAGGTCGGTCAGCACGTCAAGCGTGCCGGCGACCGAGTCGAGACGGATGGGATCGCCGTCACGCAGCAGCGCGAGGGCGCCGCCGTCCGCGGCCTCCGGGGAGAGGTGGATCGCGGCCGGGACCTTGCCCGACGCGCCGGACATCCGGCCGTCGGTGACGATCGCCACCTGCTGTCCCCGGTCCAGCAGGACGGCCAGCGGCGGCGTGAGCTTGTGCAGTTCGGGCATGCCGTTCGCGCTCGGCCCCTGATACCGGACGACGGCCACGAAATCCCGCCCGTCCAGCTCGCCCCGCTCGAACGCGCCGAGCAGGTCGCGCTGGTCGTCGAAGACCTTCGCCGGGGCTTCGATGACCAGGTGCTCGGGCTTGACCGCCGAGACCTTGCTCACCGCGCGCCCCAGATTCCCGGAGATCATATGAATTCCCCCGTCGGGGGAGAAAGGGTCACTTGCCGGGCGAAGCACGTCCAGATCGCCGCTAGCGCCGTTCCGCTCGGTCCAGACGACTTCCTGGTCCTTCAGTTCGGGGACGCTCAGGTAGGAGCGCAGGCCCCGGCCCGCGACCGTCAGCACGTCCTCCCAGAGCAGCCCCGCGTCCAGCAGCGTGCCGATGAACACCGGCATGCCCCCCGCGGCCTGGAAGTGGTTCACGTCGGCCTGGCCGTTCGGGTACATCCGCGCCACCGACGGGACGACCTTCGACAGATCGGCCATGTCATCCCAGGTGAGCTCGATCCCGGCGGCCGCCGCCATCGCGACCAGGTGCATCGTGTGGTTGGTGGAACCGCCGGAGGCCAGCAGCGCGACCACCGCGTTCACGATCGCCCGCTCGTCCACGACATGCCCGATCGGCGTGTACTCGCCGCCGTGCGCGGTCAGCTCCACGATCCGCCGCCCGGCGGCCTGGGTGAGCGCCTGCCGCAGCTCCGTACGCGGATTGACGAACGTCGCGCCCGGCAGGTGCAGCCCCATGACCTCGATCAGCAGCTGGTTGGAGTTGGCCGTGCCGTAGAACGTGCAGGTCCCGGGGGAGTGGTAGGACTTGGCCTCCGCGTCCAGCATCTCGTCCCTGGCGATCCTGCCCTCGGCGAACCGCTGCCGGGCCCGCGCCTTGACCTTGTTCGGCAGCCCCGAGGTCATCGGCCCCGCGGGCACGAACATCGCGGGCAGATGCCCGAACCGCAGCGCCCCGATGAACAGCCCCGGCACGATCTTGTCGCACACCCCGAGCAGCAGCGCCGCGTCGAACATGTCATGCGACAGCGCGACCGCCGTGGACATCGCGATCAGGTCCCGGCTGTAGAGCGACAGCTCCATCCCCGCCCGCCCCTGCGTGACCCCGTCACACATGGCCGGCACCCCGCCCGCCACCTGCGCCACCCCGCCCGCCGCCCGCACCGCCTGCTTCAACTCCGGCGGATAGGTCTCGTACGGCTGATGCGCGGAAAGCATGTCGTTGTACGACGTCACGATCGCCACGCCCGGCCGGACGGCGGCGCGTAACGCGGGCTTGTCCTCCTCCGCCGCCGCGAAGCCGTGCGCGAGGTTGGCGCACGCGAGCCGTCCCCGGGCCGGGCCCTCGGCGCGCAGCTCGGCGGCGGCCTGGTCCACGCGGGCCAGGTACGCGGCGCGGCTGGCGCGGCTGCGGCTCCTGATCCGCTCGGTGACCTCGTGGACGATCGGGTGCATCGGCGCTCCTGACTCATGCGACACGAGGGACAGTAGCGCGAAGTTATGTGCTCTTTCAAGCTGAGTTTTGTAACTCCGAATAGAAAAGTCGTTGAACTTTGGTTCGTTCGTGTGCTTAGCTTCGGCGTGATGTCACGTCTAGCCACGACCGGCGAGGTCCTTCAGCTCATCCGGAGCGGGGAGGCGGTGACCCGCGCCGACCTCGGCAGGGTGACCGGCCTGTCCCGGCCCGCCGTGGTGCACCGGGTGACCGAACTGCTCCAGCGCGGCCTCGTCGTGGAGGACGCGGAAGGCCCGTCCACCGGGGGCCGCCCGCCCGTGCGGCTGCGGTTCAACACCGCCGGGGGGTTCGTGCCGGTGGCGTCGCTGGGCGCGAGCCGTACCCAGATCGCGGTCTGCGACCTGGCCGGCGCCATCCTGGACCGCACCGAGGTGGTCATCGACGTCGAGGAAGGCCCCGGCGTCGTGCTCCCGCTCGTCATGGACACCTGGGACAAGCTGCTCTACGGCCGCGCCCCGGTCGTCGGCGTCGGCCTCGGCGTGCCCGCCACCGTCGAGTTCGCCGCCGGGCGCACCGAATCGGCCCGCGTGATGGCCAGCTGGACCGGCGTCGAGATCCCGCCCCTGATCGCCGCCCGCTTCCCCGTCCCCGTCCTGGTCGACAACGACGTCAACGTGATCGCCATGGGCGAGCACCGCGCCGCCTACGCCGCCGAACTCGGCGACCTGCTGTTCGTGAAGGTCTCCACCCGCATCGGCGCCGGCGTCATCTCCGGCGGCTCCATCCTGCGCGGCGCCCTCGGCGCGGCCGGCGAGATCGGCCACATCCCCGTCCGCGACGGCGGCGGCGTGCTCTGCCGCTGCGGCAACACCGACTGCGTCGACTCCCTCGCCAGCGGCACCGCCATCCTCCGCGACCTCCGCGCCCAAGGCCGCGACGTCCACACCCTCGCCGACGTCACCGCCCTCGTCCGCGCCGGCGACGCCGAAACCATGGCCGTCGTCCGCCAGGCCGGCCGCCGCCTCGGCGAGGTCATCTCCGGCGCCGTCAACCTCCTCAACCCCGCCATCGTCGTCCTAGGCGGCGACGTCGCCGAAATGTTCCAGCCCCTCGTCTCCGGCGTCCGCGAAGTCGTCTACCGCCGCTCCACCCAGCTGGCCACCCGCACCCTCCGCATCGAACGCACCCGCCTCGGCCCCGCCGCCGGCCTCACCGGCTCCGCCCTCCTGGTCACCGATCACATCCTCGCCCCCGAAGCGATCTAGCACGGTCGGGGCTCCCCGTTCCCCCGCGAACCGGGGGACCAACGGAGACGCCGCCGCGCCGGTTGCCGGATTACCGGGTGGACCGGTCCTCGCGGTTGCCGGAGTACCACGGAGACCGTGATGAAGACGGCGATCAGATCATGGCCGGCCGTCCCACCGTCCCGCCCTCCGCCGGGCCGGTATTTCCGCTACCGGGATATGAGGACAGCCAATGGGGGGCCTTCGAGAATTTCGCGGATCTTGAGAGATTCATCGACAACAACATGGAGCTGACGCAGTTCTTCGTGGCCCATCCCAGAGATCCGATGACAGAAGACTGGCTCGCTCAGGTCCGCGGGGTTGTGCCCGACTCGCTTCCCGGAATCATGGAGCACCAGTTCAAGTCCGCCATGCTCTGGCAGGTCATCGGCCGGGCCCTGAATCTGTCCGCTGATAATTGCGGCGGTGTGCTGGCCGAGCTCTACTGGGTCAGAAGGTACGACCCCGAGGTGATCGCCCAGCGGAATGATCTGGCGCTGGGGGATTCGGGAGCCCACGACACGGGATGTCCATCCAGTGAGGATGAGTCGATGAGCAGCCTGTATGCCAAGGTCTCAGCCGGAATCGACGCCGCCTCCCACGCCACCGTCGCTACCGATCGTGAGGAGAAACAAGAGGGACTCTCGGTCGATCCCGGGGAAGGAGCGGAGATGGATGCGCTCTTCGCCGCCCACCTCGACCGGGACCACGTGCTGCCTGAGGACCAATTGCCCGCACCGGCCAGTGACATACCGCCGCCGATCCAGCGCGACGAATCCGGTGACAGGGCCGCGCCGGCCATGGACACGCCGCTGCGGAAGACCAAACGCGAAACGTCCCCCGCACCCGCTCCGCGAATCACACCGGCGGTGGCCCCGCGGCCAACCACGCTCGAACGGTACGGATTCACAAGCAACCGCCCGCCTTCCTCGTCCTCTTCCGGCAGGCGTACGACCACCAGGCGGGGATCGGGCGCGGGGACGGCCAGGAAGTCCACCACCAGCAGGAAGAGAAAGCGGAACTGACAAACCGGCTACCGATCACATCCTGGCCCTCGTAGCCATTTAGGGCAGCCCTGGCGACTCGATGACAACGGCGACGCCCGGAAATCAGTGGCGGTTGGGGCACATGAGGCAGGCGAGGGCGTGTTCGAGTTCCTCGGGGGAGGTGGCAGGGGTGGGCCAGGGGAGGCGGAGGAGGTGGTCGGGGGCGGTGCGGATGGTGGTGCCGTAGCGGTCCAGTTCCCAGATCCAGGCGTTGGGGACGGGGGTGCCGAGGAGGGCGGTCATCGCGTGGACGAGTTGGGGGCGGTGGGAGGAGTTGACGTGGTGGAGGATGCGTTCGGCGGCGTCGAGGAGGGGGTCGGGGGTGGCGGTGAAGTAGTCCTCGGCGTCCAGGACGCCGGATTCCTGGCCGGTGAGGTAGACGACCTGGGCGGCGTCGACGCGGAGGAGGCGGGGGCCGCGGGACTCGATGGCGGCGAAGAGGTCCTCGTCGGGGCAGCGTTCCGAGATGGCGATCGCGGTGTCGCGGATCTGCTCGGGGGGCACGGGCTGGGCCCAGCCGCGGACTTTGAGCATGCCGCGGGCGCGGTCCACGCCGTCGATGGCGCGGGTGGCGACCAGGTCGACGGTGACGACGATCTCGTCCGTCAGGTCGTACAGGAGCTCGGCGGGCTTGACCAGGAGGACCGGGCGGCCCTCGGCGTCGACGCCGCCGCGGACGGCGGCGGCGGGGAGGACCGAGCCCGCGACGGAGACGTGGGTGGGGGCGGCTCCGGCGGCGAGGGTGCGGACGCGCTCGGGGATGGGCGGGGCCGTGACCGGGTGCTGCATGACGCTCCTTCGGGCGATGGGCTAAGGTTAGTCTTACCTAAGTAAGGCTTACCTAACCACAAAGGAGCGAGCGTGCGCTACACGGGTCCGAAGGTGCGGCTGTCCCGGCGGGCGGGGGTCCCGCTGACGCGGAAGGCGGTGAAGTACTTCGAGCAGCGGCCGTACCCGCCCGGGGAGCACGGGCGCAAGACCAACCGGCGGAGCGTGGGGGACTACGGGGTGCGGCTGCTGGAGAAGCAGAAGCTGCGCTGGTACTACGACGTGTCGGAGCGGCAGCTGCGGCGGTACTGGGATCTCGCGCTGCGCCGTCCCGGCCGGTCGGGGGAGGAGCTGGTGTCGATCCTGGAGACCCGGCTGGCGTCGGTGGTGCTGCGGGCGGGGCTCGCCCCGTCGATCTACGCGGCCCGGCAGTACGTCAACCACGGTCACATCACGGTGGACGGGAAGAAGGTCGACATCCCTAGCTACCTGGTCAAGCCGGGCCAGGTGATCGGCGTCCGGGCCAAGTCCCGGGCGGCGCAGCCGTTCGTGGCCGCGGCCGAGGGCGTGTACGCCGATGACCGGATCGCGCCTTATCTATCGGTGGACCACAAGAACCTGACCGCGACCCTGCTGAGCCGTCCCCTCCGGGAGCAGATCGTGGTCCCGGTGGACGAGCAGCTGGTCGTGGAGCACTATTCCCGCTGAGTAGCAGAGCTGCCAGAGCGCGGTCTGGCGCCAGGCGGGGAGCCCGCCGCCGATCACCGCCTGCGCGGGTGCGGACCGGCGGCGGGCTCCCTCATCCCTTGGATAAGTAGCGCGCGAGTTGCTCGTGCACCGACCGCGCGCCGCGCCGGTTGTCGATCTCCAGGTACGGTACGGCAGGGGGTTCGTCCACTCTTATCGCGGCCAGGAACGCCGGGAAATCCGCGAGTTTTCCGGTGTCCCTGGGCGAGGCCCGGGCGATCAGGCGTTCGCGCAGCGTCTCCGCGTCGGAGCGGACCCAGAGCAGGTGGACGGGAGGGCCGCCCAGGTCCTTCACCCAGAGCCGCCAGCGGCCGGCGTCGTGCACCTGGCCGGTGAAGGGCCCGCTGAGCAGGACGGGGCAGCCGTGGGAGCGGATCTCCCGCGCGGTCGCGGTCAGGCCCTGGTATTCGTGGCGTTTGATGTGCTCGTCGTACCAGGGACCCTCGCGTTCGCCGGGCGGGCGGTCGTGGGAGGCCAGGGTGGCCGCGACGAAGTCGCCGTACAGGGTGTCCTTGTCCAGGAGCGCCGGGACCGGGCGCAGCCGGGACAGCAGGGCCGCGCACACGGTCGACTTGCCGGAGCCGGGCGGGCCCGAGACCACCCAGACGGTCAACGCGGCGGGCCGAACGGCTCGATCCGGGGGTCCGACCAGGGGCCCTCGAAGTCGTGCCCTTCGGCGGCGAGCTTGGCGGCGGCCTCCGGCGTGACCCGCATGCCGTAGCTGCCCTTGTCCGGATCCAGTGGGATCAGGCCGTAGCCGAGGTCGACGTCCTGTTTGGTCAGGCCGAGCTTGCGGAGCGCGAGGTCCATCGTCGCTCCCCGCGTAAGCCGTACGGTGATGAGAACCATGGCGTCATGCCGCTCTGTCCGCCCTGCTGCGCAGGGCTCCGATGATTCCGGCCACGTCCACGATGCCGTAGCCGTAGTCATAGTCATACCCGAGTTCGCCGCGATCATCGGCGCTGCGGCGGAGCAGTGTGCGGAGCTGGCCGGGGGACAGGCGGGCGGCGGGCCACTGGGTGCGGATCGCGGCGACCAGACCGGCCGCGACGGGGCAGGCGGCGGAGGTGCCGGAGTCCGGGGACTCCTCGCCGAACGCGCGGGATCCGGCGAAGTGGGTGTATGCGCAAATATCCGGTTTGCGTTCGGTCAATCGCCCGGGCCCCTGGGAGGAGTAGCCGACGCGTTCCCCGGTGATGTCCACGCCGCCGACAGACAGGACCTTCGGGTGGGAGTTGGCGCCCGAGATCGGCCGGTCGGGATAGGCGCAGCGGCCGTCCGGGCAGTCCCGGCCGCAGTTCCCGGCGGCGAACAGCAGGTCCGCTCCGGCTTCGGCGAGGCTGCCCACGATCAGATTGAAGGGATGCGCCGGGTTGTCGGAGTAATTACCGGGATGTCCGGGCGCGAAATCCCAGCGCGGCGAGAATGAGCCCCAGCTGTTCGTCACCACCAGCGAGCGGGTCGCGGCGGGCTGCGCGTCCAGGACGGTGCGCAGATGCGCGAACGCCGCCACCGCGTCCGAGAGCAGCCCGTCCAGCGCGGACCCGCCGGGACGCTCCGACAGCAGCACCGGGATGTCGATCAGCGACGCCTGCGGGGCGGCGATCAGCGCGTCGAACGCGCACATCGAGCCGTGGTCGACCGCGAACTCGCCGGGACTGCCCGCCACGCCGGACGGAGTCCAACTGCGATCCTGGTCGATGGTCATGCCCCGCCCGAGCCGCCGCGCCACGTGCGCCGCGTTGATGCCGGTGTCGGTGACGGCCAGCGTGACCCCGGACCCGTCCAGGCCCTCGGCGAGCAGTTCGCTCACCCGCAGCAGCCGCTCGACGTCGTGCCAGTCCCCGACCGGCGGGTTGCCGCCGCAGGTGAGCGAGGTCTCGATGACCGGATCGGCGTAGACGGCGACCACGTCGCGGCGGCCAGGCAGCAGCGACATCCGGATGTTCACCTCGTCGTCGGACATCTCGCCGCGCAGCAATACTGAGGCGTCGTCCGGCGCCATCGAATAGACGAGGGGCTGGTTCAGCGACAGCGGGTCGCCGCTGGGGGAGGCGGGAACGGGACGGGGCACCGCCACCGGGGTGAAGGAGTGGTCCAGCACGACGCCGGGCAGGCCGTCGGACACGTCGGAGGTGGTGGCGACCATGGTCGGGTCGGCCACGGCGGCGACGAGGTCGGGGGAGGGGCGAAGCTGGATCAGAACACGCATGCGTCACTCCGGAGCAGGGGGTTGCCGGACTTGACCACCCTCGTACATCACTTGCGGCGCGTCCAGCCGCATAAAGACCGCCATACACGCCTTGACCGGGCGATACGTCACGAAAATCCAAGGAGCGAGTTGCCCCAGGACCGTCCCGGCCACTGTCCTATGGGGAACCACGGAGGCGACGGGGGCGGGCGGAGCCCGAGGGGAACAAAGGGGCTGGGCGGGTGGGAGAACCCCCGCACCGACTGTCGTGTCCTGTGGGCAACCACGGGGGTGACGGGGGCGGGCGGAGCCCGAGGGGAGACAAAGGGCTGGGCGGGTGGGAGAACCACGCAAAGCCCCGTCCGTCTGGCCGGACCGGGTGGCACCCTCGCCGGGGCGCCGAGGTCGGCGTGAACGGCGTCGCGGCAGGACCGGGCGGCCGGACGGACGGGAGTCGGGGGGGTCAGGTCGGTCAGGCCCCGCTAATCCTCGACATTTCAGGTGGAAGGATCTCGATCGCGGTCGGGTCGGCCAGCACCCGGTCCACGACGACTCCGGCCGCGCCCCGGGACGCGGCGCCGAAGCCGAGGTCGGAGGCGACGAAGGTGCAGTGCGCCACGGTCCCGG